>NZ_JBAMDH010000048.1:0-29797 GCF_036961685.1 Massilia sp. DD77 | reverse complement strand
GTGGGAATTTGACATCGTTTCGAGCAAAAACGATGCGGTGCGTAGCGCATGCGCAGGTCGAACGCGTCGGCGGCAATGCCGCCAACCCTAGGTAATACGGTGTCGGCGATCAGGCCGCCTTCGGCCGCTGCAACAACTCCTGGTGCGCGCTGCGCAGCATCGCTTCCGTCTCTTCCCACCCGATGCACCCATCCGTCACCGAGCAGCCGTACTTCAGCTGCGACAGGTCTTCCGGAATCGGCTGGCTCCCCGACACGATATTCGATTCGATCATCACCCCCACCAGCGACCGGTTGCCATGGCGGATCTGCTGGATCACGTCCGACATCACCAGCGGCTGCAGTTCCGGCTTCTTGTAGCTGTTCGCATGCGAGCAGTCCACCACCAGGTTGGCCGGCAGGCCCGCCTTCTTGAGCGCGCCCTCGGCGATCGCCACCGACACCGAATCGTAGTTCGGACGGCCGCCGCCGCCGCGCAGCACCACGTGGCCGTAGGCGTTGCCGCTGGTGCGCACGATCGACACCGTGCCCTGGCCGTTGATGCCCAGGAAGGCGTGCGGGTTGGCCGAGGACAGCACGGCATTGACCGCGATGCTGACGTCGCCGTCGGTGCCGTTCTTGAAGCCGACCGGGGTCGACAGGCCCGAGGACATCTCGCGGTGGGTCTGCGATTCGGTGGTGCGCGCGCCGATCGCGGTCCAGGCGATCAGGTCGCCCAGGTACTGCGGCGAGATCGGGTCCAGCGCCTCGGTCGCGGTCGGCAAGCCGAGTTCGCACACGTCCAGCAGGAACTGGCGCGCGCGCTCCATGCCGACGTCGACGCGGAAGGAGTCGTCCATGAACGGATCGTTGATATAGCCCTTCCAGCCGGTGGTGGTGCGCGGCTTCTCGAAATACACCCGCATCACCAGCACCATGGTGTCCGCCACCTCGGCCTGCAGCGCCTTCAGGCGGCGCGCATAATCCAGGCCCGCTTCCGGATCGTGGATCGAGCAGGGGCCGACCACGACGAACAGGCGATCGTCCTTGCGGTCGAGGATGTTGCGCAGGGTTTCGCGGCCCTGCATCACGGTGGTGAAGGCGCGGTCGGTCAGCGGCAGCTTGGCGTGCAGCTCGACCGGGGTCGGCATCTGCGCGAAGGAGCTGACGTTGGAGTTTTCAATGGCGGGCGTAACGATCATCGTGCTCATGGTGCGAATCAATGTTTTCTTTAGGGGGTTGACCAGTGTAGACGCAAATTGCTGCACTTGCACACCCCCCATGTGAAATTCCGGCCGGCGGCCAGGCTGAGCTGGGCGGACGCAGGCAGCCGGGTCGCGTTCCCGTGTATCCTGTTGCCATGAACACGGACATCGACAGCTTTGCCGCCGCCCCCTTCATCAAGGAAATCGGCCGCGGCGTGAAGGGCGCGCGCAGCATGTCGCGCGAAGACGCGCGCCGCCTCTACGGCGCCATGCTGGACGGCCGGGTCTCCGACCTGGAGCTGGGTGCGATCCTGCTGGCCATGCGCATCAAGGGCGAATCGGTGGAAGAGCTGGCCGGCTTCATGGACGCGGCCGAAGCCTCGTTCGCGCCGCTGCCGGCGCCCCCCGGGCCCTTCGCTCCCGTCCTGATCCCCAGCTACAACGGCGCGCGCAAGCTGGCCAACCTGACGCCCCTGCTGGCCCTGCTGCTGGCGCGCGAAGGCGTGCCGGTGCTGGTGCACGGCGTACGCACCGACCCGGGAAGGGTGACCACGGCCGAGATCCTGGCCGAACTCGGCCTGGCCGAAGCCGGCTCCACGGCCGACATGCTGGACGCCTTCGCGGCCGGCCGCCCGGCCTTCCTGCCGATCGAGCGCCTGGCGCCGGAGCTGGCGCACCAGCTCTCGCTGCGCCGCATCCTCGGCGTGCGCAATTCGACCCACACCCTGGTCAAGATCCTCCAGCCTTTCGAGGGACCGGCGCTGCGCCTGGTCTCCTATACCCACCCCGAGTACCTCGCGACCCTGGGCGACTACTTCGGCGGCGCCGCACCCTCCGAGCGGGGCGACGCCTTCCTGATGCGCGGGACCGAGGGCGAGACGGTGGCCAATCCGCACCGCGCCCAGCAGATCGACTGGTTCCACGCAGGCGTGCGCACCCTGCTGGTCGAGCGCGACGCCCCCGCCGACGAACTGGCCCAGGTACCCGACACGCGCGACGCCGCCGCGACCGCCGCCTGGATCGCCCGCGCACTGGCGGGCGAGGCACCTGTGCCGCGTCCAATCGCCGCCCAGGTGGCCCAGTGCGTGCAGGTGGCGCGCGCATTGCGGACCTGAAAAGCGCCGTCTTTTTCTTTTCCCTGTCGTAGCTTGGTGTGGCTTGTCGCGCCCAGGCTACGCTTCCGTTGGTTCGCAACAACGTCACTGCCGCCTAGAGCCTGTCAACTAGTACTTTTATTAAAGTTGAGGGTCTAGCATGTCGAAACTACATTTCCATAGATATTGGTTATTAATGACTAAATTCATCTTATGAGAAGATGGAATCACCCATGCAAGGATGACGAATAGGCAATTTGTTTGCGCTAAGGCAAGAATCTTTCAGTAAGTTCTTCGTAAGAAATGTGATTTTCTACAAGAAAGTGGCTATTATTTTTCCGCAACATAGCAAAACGATACCGAGCAGCAATATCTATTGTTATCAAGAAGATACTCTGATTGGGTCGTGAGAAAAATTTCCGGCGCACGCCGGTTTGCCAATTTCTGAAGGATGACCAGAATGACCAAGCAATTCCGCTTCACTTCCAACCGTCTGGCGCTCGCCACCCTGGCCCTGGCTGCCGCCGCTGCCGCCGGCAGCGTGCACGCCGCCGTCGCCACCGCTACCTCGACCAGCACCGTGGTGGCCCCGATCGCGATCACCAAGACTGCCGACCTGTCCTTCGGTAACTTCGCACCGGGCGCCGCGCCAGGTTCGGTGACCGTGAGCCCGAATAACGCACGCGCCGTCAGCGGCGGCGTGACCGCCATGGCGGGCACCATCACGGCTGCCCAGTTCGACGTGACCGGCCAGACCGGCATGGGCTACTCGATCACCCTGGGCGGCTCGACCAGCCTGACCTCGGGCGCGGACACCATGGCCTTCGCCACCGTGAGCGACCTGACTGCCAGCGCGATCACTTCGGGCAACGTCAGCACCGGCACCCTGACCGCGGGCGCGCAGACCATCTTCGTCGGCGGCGTGCTGACCGTGGCTGCCAACCAGCCGGCCGGCACCTACACCGGCACCGTGACCGCCACCGTCGAGTACAACTAAGGCGCTGCGGCGGCGTCGGAGCCCGATCGTGCAAGGACGCCGCCACCATGCTGCTCCGCGCGCCGGCCTCGTGCCGGCGCTCCCGCTCCCGCTCCCGCCGCTACTCTTCTTGTTGCTGGTGCTGGGCGCATCCGGCGCGCAGGCCCAGCAGATCGTGCTCGGGACCACGCGCAACCTCGACTTCGGCCGTTTCGTGGCCGGCAGCGGCGGCACCATCACCATCAGTCCCACCGGCGCCCGTTCGCGCACCGGGGGCGTCATCCTGCTCAACTCCCCAAGCGCGGTCCAGGCCGGTTTTAGTGTCGGCAGGAATGGTAACGGCGGCTACAATAAGGGTGTGATCATTTCGATGCCGAGCAATGGCCAGATCCGGCTCAGCAACGGCAGCAACAGCATGGCCGTGAGCGGCTTCACCAGTTCGCCGTCGAACATGGCCACGCTGCCGCCGAATGGCATGTCGCTGTCGGTGGGCGCCACCCTGACCGTGGCGCCGAACCAGGCCCCAGGCACCTACAGCGGATCGTTTTCGCTGACTGTCAATTTTCAGTAGGACTTCATCATGCTTCACCCGCAGCGCCTCTCGCCGTTTTCCCTGTTCTCCTTCCAGCGCCTGTCCGCCGCACTGCTCGGTCTCTGTCTAGTGGCGCTGGGCTTGCCCGCCCAGGCCGAACTGATGCTGCATCCGACCCGCATCGTGTTCGAGAAGAACCAGCGCGCCGCCCAGATCGAGCTGATCAACAACGGCACGAAGCCGGCCAGCTACCGCATCGCCCTGGTCAACCGCCGCATGACCGAAGCCGGCCAGTTCGAAGCGGCCGACACGCCGGCGGCCGGCGAACGCTTCGCCGACAGCATGCTGCGCTATTCGCCGCGCCAGATCACGCTGCAGCCGGGCACCGCCCAGACCGTGCGCATCATGCTGCGCAAACCAGCCGAACTGGCCGAGGGCGAATACCGCTCGCACCTGCTGTTCGACAAGCTGCCCGACGCGGAAGGCGAGGCCAGCATCGAACAGCGCGGCGAGAACAGCCGCATCGGCGTGGTCATGAACGCTTTGGTCGGCGCCTCGGTGCCGGTGATCGTGCGCCACGGCGCGGTGGACGCGAGCGTCAAGCTGGCCGGCCTCGCCGTGCAATACGACGCCACCCGCCGTCCGCTGCTGGCCATGCGCTTCGAGCGCGAAGGCGGCAGCTCGGTGTACGGCGACGTGAACGTCAGCTTCACCTCGCGCGGCGGCAAGACTCACACCGTGGCCCAGGTCGGCGGCATCGCCGTCTACACCCCGAACCGGGTGCGCCAGGCCGCGCTGCCGCTGCAGCTGCCGCCGGGCGTCAACCTGGCCGGCGGCACCCTCGAGGTGGTCTTCCGCGAACGTCCGGAAGCGGGCGGCAAGCAGCTGGCCCAGGCCAGCCTGGCGCTGCCTTGATGCGCCGCCGGTAATCCAGGCGCGGCAGCATGCGGAGGATGCGGACGGCCAGTCTGGCGGCGGCGCTGCTGCTGTCCGTGCTGCCGCCTGTGCTCGCCCCGCAGGCCCAGGCCGCGCCGGCGCAGAAGCTCGACGCCAACCTGGTCCTGCTCGAGGTCCGCCTCGGCAACCAGCTGCTGTCCGACGCCGTCACCGGCTACGAGATCGGACGCGACGTCTACCTGCCGCTGGGCGAGATGGCGCGCCTGCTGACCCTGGCCATCCGGGTCGTGCCGGGCGAGGGCAGGGCCAGCGGCTACATCCTGAGCGAGGAGCGCGGCTTCAGCCTCGACGTGCCGGGCCGCGTGGCCGACATCGAAGGACGGCGCGAGGAACTCGACCGCGCCCGGTTCAAGCTGCAATCCGACGACATCTACGTGGCCAGCAAGCTGATGGCGCGCTGGCTGCCGGTCGACCTCGACCTCGACATGTCCAGCCTGGCGCTCAAGGTGCGCCCGCGCGAACAGCTGCCGATGCAGGCGCGCCTGGCGCGGCGCGAGCGCGGCAGCCAGCCCGGCACGCCCGGCGGCTATATCGACCCCGGCTATCCGCGCCTGTCCACGCCTTACCGCCTGGCGGACACGCCCTTCATCGACCAGACCCTGAGCCTGTCGACCAGCAAGACCGGCGGCCGGCGCCAGACCGAGGCCGCCTACGCGGCCTACCTGACGACCGACCTGGCCGGCATGGAAGCGGCCCTGTATGCGAGCCGCAACCGGCACGATCCCGACGCCGGCCTGCGCCTGACCCTGGGCCGCCACGATCCCGACGCCGGCCTGCTCGGCCCGCTGCAGGCGCGCACCGCGCTGTTCGGCAGCGTCCAGGTTCCCGGCATGGCGAACGTGGCCGCGAGCAGCCCGACCGGGAACGGCGCGGTGCTCAGCAACCGTCCGCTCAACCAGCCCACCAGCTTCGACCGCCACACCCTGCAGGGCGCGCTGCCGCCGGGCTGGGACGTCGAGCTGTACTACAACGACGCCCTGGTCGGCCTCCAGCAATCGCGCGGCGACGGCAAGTACAGCTTCGAGGACCAGCCGCTGGCCTATGGTCCCAACGAATTCCGCCTGGTGTTCCACGGCCCGCTGGGCCAGCTGCGCGTCGAGCGCCAGAGTTTTTTGCTCGAACATTCGGCGGTGCCGCGCGGCGCGCTGTACTACGACCTGGCCGCGCACCGCGACCGCTTCGGCCAGCAACGCGCGCTGGCGCAGTTCGAATGGGGCGCGAGCGACTGGCTCAACGCCACCGGCGGCTGGCAGCGCCTGGCCCTGCCGGACGGCGCGCAGCGCAGCTACGCCAACCTGGGCCTGCGCAGCTACTGGAAGGGCATGATCGGCACCCTGGATGCGGTCCAGGGCGACGATGGCGGCAAGCTGGCCCAGCTGGGCGTCAAGACCCGCCTGGGCCAGGTGGCGCTGACGGCCAGCCGCGCCAGGCTGGACAAGTTCAGCAGCGAATTCTTCATGCCCGGCGCCGACCCGGTGCGCACGCGCGATGAGGTGCGCGCCGAGGGCGTGATCGCGCCCGGCGGCGCCAGCTTCTATCCGCTGGCGCTGCAGCTGCGCCACGACCGCCTGGCCTCGGGCGTGCGCAACATCGACCTGCAGGGGCGGGTGGCGGCCTACCGCGACGGCATCGCCCTCAGCAACACCCTGCGCTGGCAGTCGCTGGGCGGTCAGGATCTGGCGGACGGCCTGTTCCAGGTGAGCCGCCGGGTGGCCGGGATCGGCCTGACCGGCCAGCTGCAATACCTGATCGCGCCCGACGCCGGCCTGGGCAGCGCGGCGGTGGCGGCCGACACCACCCTGAGCGACGGCTACCTACTGAACCTGGGCCTGACCCGCGTGTTCCAGGACCGCGAGCTGCGCCTGACCGGGGCCCTGAACAAGAGCCTGGGCAGCTATGGCCTGGGCGTGAACGCCTTCTACTCGAACCGCCACGAATACGGACTGGGCGTGCAGTTCTTCATGGCCATGGGCTGGGAACCGCGCGCCATGCGCCTGAGCACGGACGCGCAGCCGATGGCGAACATGGGCGCCGCCTCGATCCGCGTCTTCCTCGACAAGAACCTGAACGGCCTGATGGACGAGGCGGACGAGCCCATCGCCGGCGCCGGCTTTACCGTGAACGGCGCGAACTACCTCACGCGCACCGACGCCGCCGGCCTGGCCTACCTGGCGCGCCTGCCGGCCCACCAGCACACCGACATCGGCGTCGATCCCGGCACGCTCGACGACCCCCAATGGCAGCCAAGCGTCCCCGGCGTGCGCATCGTGCCGCGCCCGGGCAAGGTCAGCCAGATCGAGTTCCCCGTTGCCGTGACGGGCGAGGTGGACGGCACCACCTACCTGTACGCCAACGGCGCCCGGCGCGCGATCGGCGACCTGCGCCTGGAAGTGGTGGACAGCAAGCGCAAGGTGGTGGCCAGCACGGTCAGCGCGGCGGACGGGTATTACGTGATCACCGGCGTCTTCCCGGGCGACTACTTCCTGCGGGTGGCCCCGGACCAGCTCAAGCGGCTGGGGCTGACGGATACGGGGATGCACCTCATCACCATCGGGCGGGAGGGGACGGTGTTGAATGGGCGGGATCTGGATGTGAGGGAGGGGGATGGGTAGGCGTTGTTGGTACGCATCGGAACTTGGGTTCCCGCCTTCGCGGGAATGACGTGCTGAGGATGCATGGTGCAAGCAAGTTTCGTAGTCCGCATCCTTAAAACCGTCATTCCCGCGAAGGCGGGAACCCAAGTTTGCCCGCAAACCTCCAGCCCTGAGCTCTATCGCACACCTCACTGAACCGTATACAATGGCCGGTTTGGCGACCCGCACCCCCACCCCAGCATGGCAAAACAATACGATGTAGCAGTCCTCGGCGCAGGCGCCGCCGGCATGATGTGCGCGGCGGTCGCCGGCCAGCAGGGCAAGCGGGTGGTGCTGCTCGACCACGCGGCCAAGCTGGCCGAAAAGATCCGCATTTCCGGCGGCGGCCGCTGCAATTTCACCAACATCAACGCCGGCCCCGCCAACTTCCTGTCCCAGAACCCGCACTTCTGCCGCAGCGCCCTGTCGCGCTACACGGCCCAGGATTTCCTGGCGCTGGTCAAGAAGCACCGCATCGCCTACCACGAAAAGCACAAGGGCCAGCTGTTCTGCGACGACTCGTCCGAGCGCATCATCGCCATGCTGCGCGCCGAATGCGAGGCGGGCGGGGTGGACCTGCGCATGCCGGTCAAGATCGGCGGCGTGCAGAAGACGGAGACGGGTTTCCTGGTGTCCACGGACAGCGGCGAGCTGGAAGTGGCCAGCGTGGTGGTCGCCACCGGCGGCCTGTCGATCCCGAAGATCGGCGCCACCGACCTCGGCTACCGCATCGCCACCCAGTTCGGCCTGAAGGTGATCGATACCCGCCCCGGCCTGGTGCCGCTGACCTTCGACGGCCCCAGCTGGGAGCCCTTCGCGCCCCTGGCCGGCATCGCCCTCGAGGTCGACGTCAGCACCGGTACTGCTAAAGGGAAGGGCGCGCTCCGCGGCCAGTTCCGCGAAGACCTGCTGTTCACCCACCGCGGCCTGTCCGGCCCGGCGATCCTGCAGATTTCCAGCTACTGGCAGCCCGGCACGCCGATCGTGCTCGACCTGCTGCCCGAGATGGACGTGGCCGAAACCTTGATCGGCGCTAAGAAAACGGAAAAGAAACAGCTCGGCAACGTGCTGGCGCAATGGCTGCCGGCGCGCCTGGCCGACGGGTTGCTGGCCGGGAACGGTTTCGACCCCAGCGCCCGCCTGGCCGACATGCCGGACGCCAGGCTGCGCAAGCTGGGCGACGCCATCAACCGCTGGGCCATCGTCCCGACCGGCTCGGAAGGCTATAAAAAGGCCGAGGTGACCCTGGGCGGCGTCGACACGCGCGAGCTATCGCAGCAGACCATGATGGCGAACAAGGTGCCGGGCCTGTACTTCATCGGCGAGGCGATGGACGTGACCGGCTGGCTGGGCGGCTACAACTTCCAGTGGGCCTGGGCCTCGGGCGTCGCGGCCGGGATGGCCCTGGGCGCCGGCTGACGTGGCAATTCCGGCACAAGTTGATAAAAGCTTTTACTGGCAACAAAAAGCTGATAGAATTTCGTTCTTCCCTAAATCCAACGGTTTGATTTTTACATGACCACTATCCGCCTTAAAGAAAACGAGCCGTTCGAAGTCGCTATGCGTCGCTTCAAGCGCACTATCGAAAAGACCGGTCTGTTGACGGAACTGCGCGCCCGCGAGTTCTACGAAAAGCCGACTGCAGAGCGCAAGCGCAAGCTGGCAGCTGCCGTGAAGCGCCACTACAAGCGCATCCGCAGCCAGCAACTGCCGAAGAAACTGTACTAAGACAATCCAGTAACTCGATCCGGTGACGGCAATCCTGTCCCGGCGAGCCGCTGATGTCCGCAAGCCCGCTCCGGTTGTACCGCGGCGGGTTTTGTCGTTTATATCCACCGAACACGGAGAACCCATGAGCCTGAAAGCACAACTGACCGACGACATGAAAGCGGCGATGCGCGCCAAGGAAAGCGCCCGCCTCAATACCGTCCGCCTGATCATCGCCGAGATTAAGCGCAAGGAAGTCGACGAGCAGACCGAACTGAACGACGAGCAGGTCGTGGCCGTGATCGAAAAGATGGTCAAGCAGCGCAAGGATTCCATCTCGCAATTCGAAGCCGGCGGCCGCGCCGACCTGGCCGAGATCGAAAAGGGCGAACTGGCGATCCTGGCGACCTACATGCCTGCCGGCCTGTCGGACGAGGAAGTCGCCGCCGAAGTCGCCGCCGCCGTGGCCGCCACTGGCGCCGCCGGCCCGCAGGACATGGGCAAGGTGATGGGCGTGCTCAAGCCGAAACTGGCCGGCCGCGCGGATATGACCCTGGTCTCGGGCCTGGTCAAGAAGGCGCTGACTGGCGCCTGAACGCACCGCAGTGTCATTCTATTAAGTGAGCCTTTGTACGTCGTTCCGGCGCAGGCCGGAACGACGTGGATGCTGACTGACAGGAATGTGCCGAGTATGCTTCGAGCAAGCCCGTCCAGGCCGTCATCTTGTTGTATGTCAACTTGCAGCGAGCGCTGCGGTATAGTCTGAATCCAGACAAACCCTGAGTAAGTTAAGTGATTCCGCAATCATTCATTACAGATTTGCTCAACCGCGTTGATATCGTCGACGTGGTCGGCCGTTATGTCCAGCTCAAGAAGGGCGGGGCGAACTTCATGGGCCTGTGCCCATTCCATAACGAAAAGTCCCCCAGCTTCACCGTCAGCCCGACCAAGCAGTTCTACCACTGCTTCGGCTGCGGCGCCCATGGCACCGCGATCGGCTTCCTGATCGAATACTCCGGCCTGGGCTTCGTCGATGCCGTCAAGGACCTGGCCCAGAACGTGGGCATGGTCGTCCCCGACGCCGACGACAAGATCCCGCCGGCCCAGCGCGCCGCCCAGCAAGCCCAGTCGCTGGCCATGACCGACGCGCTGACCCAGGCCTGCGCCTATTACCGCGCCCAGCTGCGCGAAGCGCCGAATGCGATCGCCTACCTGAAAAGCCGCGGCCTGACCGGGGAAGTGGCCGCCCGCTTCGGCATGGGCTATGCGCCCGGCGGCTGGGACAACCTGCGTTCCGTCTTCCCCGACTACGACGCCCAGGCCCTCGTCGAATCCGGCCTGGTGATCGACAAGGTGGACGAAGAGGGCAACCGCCACAAGCGCTACGACCGTTTCCGCGAGCGCGTGATGTTCCCGATCCGCAATACCAAGGGCCAGGTGATCGGCTTCGGCGGCCGCGTGCTCGACGGCGGCGAACCGAAGTACCTGAACTCGCCAGAAACCCCGCTGTTCCAGAAAGGCCTGGAACTGTACGGCCTGTTCGAAGCCCGCCAGGCGATCCGCGACGCCGGCTACGTGCTGGTGACCGAAGGCTACATGGACGTGGTGGCGCTGGCCCAGCTCGGCTTCCCGCAAGCGGTCGCCACGCTCGGCACCGCCTGCACCAGCACCCACGTGCAAAAGCTGCTGCGCCAGACCGACGACGTGATCTTCAGCTTCGACGGCGACAAGGCCGGCCGCCGCGCCGCCCGCCGCGCACTGGAGGCTTGCCTGCCGCAAGTGTCGGACGACAAGACCATCAAATTCCTGTTCCTGCCGCAGGAGCACGATCCGGACAGCTTCGTGCGCAAGCGCGGCGCCGAGGCTTTTGAGCAGGAAATCCAGGACGCGATGCCACTGTCGCAATTCCTGCTGCGCGAAGTGACCCAGGAGCACGACCTCGACACACCCGAAGGCCGGGCCCACGCCCAGTTCGAGGCCAAGCCGCTGCTGCAGGCCATGACCCCGTCGGCCCTGCGCCTGCAGATCGTGCGCGGCCTGGCCAGCATGACCCAGTCGACTCCGGCGGAGATCGAAAGCCTGTTCGAGTTGTCAAAGCCGGTATCGGTAGCACGCCGTGCGCCGCCGCGCCAGGGCCGTCCGGTGCCGGTCGGGCTGGAGCGCCAGATCATGCGCATCCTGGTCGCCCATCCGCACCTGGCCCTGCTGCTCGACGAGGCCGCCCAGGCCTCCTTCGACCACTTGGGCGAGGAGTCCGGCGAGCGCATGCGCTACCTGGTGCAAACGGCCCAGGAGCTGGGCGAGGGCGGCAGCTTCGCCGTGCTGTCCCAGATATTGAAAGAGGCCACCGGCGAATACGACCAGCTGATCGCCGAGATCGGCGCCGAGCCGGAATCGGAGGCCGACGCGGACCGGATCTGGCTGCTTAGCGCCGTGCGCCAGATCAAGATGGATGCGTTAAAACAGGAACTTAACCAGTTGTTTTCTTCTGGGCTGACCCCAGATCAGGTGAGTGCTCGCTATCGCGAAATCACAGCTCAGCAGGACCTCTTGGCACGCGAGGCAGCCGCGGAAATGGCGCCTCGATGACCCCGGGCAAGGCCCAGTGTTCGCAACTGGAAAAAGCAGGGGTGCGTGCTATAATAAAACGCTAACTATTGCAACTGTTGAAACCATTTTTGGTTCAATCGCGGCGTGGTGTTTCAGTTAGCAAGGCAACAGATGATTGCCTGCAGGGTGATGTAAGGTAACAAAACTTTATCTTTAACCATCGTAAAGTTAGTGTCGTTGTGACATCGAAAGCGCCTGTGCCAACCAAGAAACCCGAAACCAAAGTGGCTGCGAAAACCACGAGAGCCTCCGCCGCCAAGGTGGACAAATCGCAAGACAAGGCCGAGGTTCGTACGGCGAACCCTGCACCTGTCAATCAGACGACCGATGCGGCCGCCCTGGCTGCGATCGACACGTCCGGCTATGTCCTGCCGTCCGTCAAGGTGCCGGGACGCCGTGGCCGCAAGCCCAAAGAATTCACGCCCGAAAACGACGAGATCGCCGCGCTGAACGCGGTCGAGCGCGCCGAACTGAAAGCCGCGGACAAGGCCAAGGCCAAGGACCGCAAGGCCAAGGAAAAAGCGCTGCTCAAGGACGCCTTCTCGTCCGACACCGAAGCCAGCGAGGAAGAACTCGAACTGCGCCGTAACAAGCTCAAGGCCCTGATCAAGTCGGGCAAGGAGCGCGGCTTCCTCACGTACTCCGAGATCAACGACCACCTGCCTGACAATATCGTCGATCCGGAAGCGATCGAAGGCATCATCGGCACCTTCAACGACATGGGCATTGCCGTCTACGAGCATGCGCCCGATGCCGAGACCCTGCTGCTGTCCGACAATGTCCCGAACGTCACGAGCGACGATGAAGCCGAGGCCGCGGCCGAAGCGGCGCTGTCGACCGTCGATTCCGACTTCGGCCGCACCACCGACCCGGTGCGCATGTACATGCGCGAGATGGGTTCGGTCGAGCTGCTGACCCGCGAAGGCGAGATCGAGATCGCCAAGCGCATCGAAGACGGCCTGAAGGACATGATCCAGGCCATCTCCGCCTGCCCGGTGACGATCGCCGAGATCATCGACGCCGCCAGCAAGATCGAGAAGGACGAGATCAAGATCGACGAGATCGTCGACGGCATGGTCGACGCGGACGACGACGAGCAGACCTCGCCGACCGCCGTCGCCCCGACCTCGACCGACGACGAGGATGAAGACGAGGACGAAGAGGAAGAAGCCGAGGAAGAGGAAGAGGAAGCGTCCGGCGCCTCCGGCGCGGCCGGCTACTCGGCCGAGCAGCTGGAAGCCCTGAAAAATTCCGCGCTCGGCAAGTTCGGCGAGATCGCCCAGCAATTCGACAAGATGCGCAAGGCCTTCGAGAAGGACGGCTACAACTCCAAGGCCTACGTCAAGGCGCAGGAAGCGATCTCCAACGAGCTGCTGGGCATCCGCTTCACGGCCAAGGTCGTCGAGAAGCTGTGCGACACCCTGCGCGGCCAGGTCGACGAAGTGCGCCACATCGAGAAGCAGATCCTGGATGTGGCCGTGAACCGCTGCGGCATGCCGCGCGCCCACTTCATCAAGGTCTTCCCGGGCAACGAAACCAACCTGGAATGGGTGGACGGCGAAGTCAACGCCGGCCACGCCTACAGCGCCATCCTGGGCCGCAACATCCCGACCATCAAGGAACTGCAGCAGCGCCTGATCGACCTGCAAGCTAGAGTCGTGCTGCCGCTGCCGGACCTGCGCAACATCAACCGCCAGATGGCGGCCGGTGAAATGAAGGCGCGCAAGGCCAAGCGCGAGATGACCGAGGCCAACCTGCGCCTGGTGATCTCGATCGCCAAGAAGTACACCAACCGCGGCCTGCAATTCCTCGACCTGATCCAGGAAGGCAACATCGGCCTGATGAAGGCGGTGGACAAGTTCGAATACCGCCGCGGTTATAAATTCTCGACCTATGCGACGTGGTGGATCCGCCAGGCCATCACCCGTTCGATCGCGGACCAGGCGCGCACGATCCGTATTCCGGTGCACATGATCGAAACGATCAACAAGATGAACCGGATCTCGCGCCAGATCCTGCAGGAGACCGGCGCCGAGCCCGATCCGGCGACCCTCGCGATCAAGATGGAAATGCCGGAAGACAAAATCCGGAAGATCATGAAGATCGCTAAAGAGCCGATTTCGATGGAAACGCCGATCGGCGACGACGACGATTCGCACCTGGGCGACTTCATCGAGGACAACAACACGCTGGCGCCGTCGGATGCGGCCCTGCATGCCTCGATGCGCGGCGTGGTGAAGGACGTGCTGGACTCGCTGACCCCGCGCGAAGCCAAGGTCCTGCGCATGCGCTTCGGTATCGAGATGTCGACCGACCACACCCTGGAAGAAGTGGGCAAGCAGTTCGACGTCACCCGCGAGCGTATCCGCCAGATCGAAGCGAAGGCGCTGCGCAAGCTGCGTCACCCGTCGCGTTCGGACAAGCTGAAGAGCTTCCTGGAAGGCAGCAGCTGATCTGTGTAGCAATTCAGGCTTGACGGGCCTGCTCTAAAAGCAATATGCTCTCGCCACTTCGCTCATCCGGTACCGCACCGGCGAGCAGGTGGCGAGTTTCTTGTCACCGTCCCGATTTCCGGGCCTCTAGCTCATGCCTGGTTAGAGCAGCGGACTCATAATCCGTTGGTGCCCGGTTCGACTCCGGGGAGGCCTACCAAGAAAAATGAAGGCTTACGCGAGTGTTCTGCGTAAGCCTTTTTCGTTTGCTAGGCAGCCGCCTTCATGGTCCGCCGCGGATTGCGCCGAGCCAGCAAATCAAAGCGATCAAGCGTCATCACCTTGTCCCACGCCGACACGAAATCGCGCACGAACTTTTCCTTCGCATCGTCGCTCGCATAGACCTCGGCTAGTGCGCGCAACTGTGAGTGCGCGCCGAAGACGAGATCAGCTGCCGTTGCCGTCCACTTCAAAGCACCGGTCACACGATTCGCGCCCTCGTAGACCTTATCAGCCGACGCCGACGGCCGCCACGCCGTCCCGATATCGAGCAGGTTCACAAAGAAATCATTGCTGAGAACACCCGGCCGCTCAGTGAGCACCCCATGCTTCGACTGCCCATGATTCGACCCGAGCACCCGCATCCCACCCACCAGCACCGTCATCTGCGGCGCCGTCAGCTTGAGCAGATTGGCACGGTCCAGCAGCCGGGTTTCAGGCGACAGCGGATCCTCCGCCCGGAAGTAATTGCGGAAGCCATCCCCCACCGGTTCCAGCACATCGAAGATGCTGACATCCGTCTGCTCCTGCGACGCATCGGTGCGGCCCGGCGCGAACGGCACCGTCACCTGCACACCCGCTTGCCTGGCCGCGTCTTCCACCGCCGCACATCCCGCCAGCACGATCAGATCGGCCAGCGACACCTTCTTTCCGCCAGCCGCCGAGCCGTTGAACTCCTGCTGGATCTGCTCTAGCCGCGCCAGCACGCGCTGCAGCCGCTCCGGCTCATTCGACTCCCAATCCTTCTGCGGCGCCAGCCTGATCCGCGCCCCATTGGCGCCACCGCGCTTGTCGGTACCCCGGAAGCTCGCCGCCGCACCCCAGGCAGTGGACACCAGGTCTGGAATACTCAGGCCTGACTCCAGCACCTTGCGCTTGAGTGCAGCAATATCCTGCTCGTCGACCAGCGGATGATCCACCGGCGGCACCGGATCCTGCCACAGCTGCGGCTCCGGCACCCATGGCCCGAGATAGCGCGACAGCGGCCCCATGTCGCGGTGAAGCAGTTTGAACCACGCCTTGGCAAACGCCTCCGCGAGCTGGTCCGGATTGTCATGGAAGCGTTTCGCGATGGGCCCGTAGATCGGATCCTGGCGCATCGACAAGTCGGTCGTCAGCATCATCGGCGCATGCCGCTTCGATTTGTCGTGTGCGTCCGGCACCGTGTCCTTGGCCTCGGGATTCTTGGGCGTCCATTGCTTGGCGCCGGCGGGGCTGGTCGTCAGTTCCCACTCGAACTTGTACAAGTTTTCCAGGAAGCCGTTGTCCCACTTAATCGGATTGGAGGTCCAGGCGCCTTCCAGCCCGCTGGTGATCGTGTGCGCACCCTTGCCGCTGCCGAACTTATTCTTCCAGCCGAGGCCTTGTTCCTCGATCGGCGCGCCCTCCGGTTCCGCGCCGATATTGTCGACCGCCGGCCCGGCGCCATGGGTCTTGCCGAAGGTGTGCCCTCCGACGATGAGGGCGACGGTCTCCTCGTCGTTCATGGCCATGCGCGCAAAGGTATCGCGGATGTCGCGCGCCGCCGCCAGCGGATCGGGATTGCCCCCCGGTCCTTCTGGGTTCACATAGATCAGCCCCATCTGCACGTTGGCGAGCGGCCTGGCCAGTTCGCGGTCGCCGCTGTAGCGCTCGTCGCCCAGCCAGGTGTCTTCCGGTCCCCAGAAGATGTCCTCGGGTTCCCACACATCCGGCCGGCCGAAGCCGAAGCCGAAGGTTTTGAAACCCATCGATTCCATCGCCACGTTACCGGCCAGCACCACGAGGTCGGCCCAGGAAATCTTCTGGCCGTACTTCTTCTTGATGGGCCAGAGCAGGCGGCGCGCCTTGTCGAGGTTGGCGTTGTCCGGCCAGCTATTCAGCGGCGCAAAGCGCTGCTGGCCTTCGCCGCCGCCGCCGCGGCCGTCGGCGATGCGGTAGGTGCCGGCGGCGTGCCAGCTCATGCGGATGAACAGGGGGCCGTAGTGGCCGTAGTCGGCCGGCCACCAGTCCTGGGAAGTGGTCATGACCTCGATCAGGTCCTGCTTCAGCGCCTCGACGTCGAGGCCCTTGAACTGCTCGGCGTAGTCGAACTCTTCTTCCAGCGGGCAAGACAGGTGCGAATGGGTGTGCAGGACGGACAGGTCCAGCTGGTTCGGCCACCAGTCCTTGTTTCTTCGCGGGCGGCCGGCTTTCGGCGTCGGCGAGGGAATGGCCGGGTTTTCGCTTTCGCTGACGCTTTGGGTATTTTCCTTGTCGGGCATCGTGGTCTCCATCGGCTAGTCGTTTTGACAAAAGCAGATCAAGCCTAGGCCACCGGCATGCGCGGCACAATAAAAATTTATTAATGACCCCGATAGGATCAGCCCTGTGGCGTGGCCGCCGCGTCGAACTCAGCGGTGCTCGGTCACGCCCACTAGGTATCGCCCCGCCGCAGTTCGCCTTCCCGGCCGAGGACGAACTGGTCCAGGTCGCGCGCCAGGAACAAGGGTCCGTCATAGGCGCTGCGCGCTTCGGTTTCGAGCGCCGACAGCGACAGCGGGCCTTCTCCCTCCTGGTAGCGCGGGCTGAAATGGGTCAGCACCAGGTTGGCTACCCCAGCCTCTGCCGCGAAACGGGCCACCTTCAGGGCGGAGCTGTGCTGCGGACCCGGCCCCACCTTGTCCAGGATCTCCTGGGTGTAGGTCGCCTCGTGCACCAGCACATCCGCCCGATGGGCCTGGGTGGCGAGCAGCTCGGGCGTGTCGTTGTCGCCGGCGATGACCACCGTGCGCGGCCGGCGACCGGGCAGCAGATAGTCTTCCGCCACGATGCGGCGGCCGTCCGGCAAGCTCACGTCGCGGCCTTGCTGGATCTCGCCCCACAGCGGCGACGCCGGTACGCCGTCCGCCCTCAGCCGGTCGAGGTCGAGCTTGCGTTCGACCTGGGCTTCCGTAAAGCCGTAGGCGTAGGAGGGCAGGCGGTGCGACAGCGGGGCGGCGGTGACGGTGAAATCGGGCAGCACCGGCGTGCCGGGCAAGTCTTCGGGCAGCAGGAAGGAGACCGGATAGGGCAGGCGCAGCTGGGTCGCTTCCATGATGCATTCGATCATGGCCTGCAGCGGCGCCGGTCCGACGATCAGCAAGGGCTCGGTCCGGTTCAGCATGCCGGCGCTGGCCAGCAGGCCGGGCAAACCATAGCAATGGTCCCCGTGCAAATGGGTGATGAACACCGTGCGCAGGTGCATCAGCGACAGCGGTGCGCGCAGCAGGCGGTGCTGGGTGCCTTCGGCGCAGTCGACCAGGGCCCAGTGGCGCGCGCCGCGCGTGCGTAGCGCCACCGCCGACATGTTGCGCTGCCGGGTCGGGGTGCCTGAGGACGTGCCGAGAAACAGGAGCTCCATAGCTAATTTGCCGTTCAAGCCGATAACACGTCATTATCCGGAAAAGACGGGCGCCCCGGCGCGTGCCCGACCGGCGCTTACTCCGCGGCGGCGGCGCTTTCCATCCAGCTATTCAGTTCGCCATAGCGCGCGGGGCTGGCCACGGGCGCGTCGAGCCCGCCGGTGGCCAGGAAGTGCTCGGTGAATCCCTTGACGTAGCCGAACATGCCTTCTGCGATGGCCGAGCCGGCGCTCAGGCGGCGCACCCCCAGTTCGCGCAGCTGGGCGAGCGGCGGCAGTCCGGGCAGGGCCATCACGTTCAGCGGCAGGCTGATGCCCGCCACGACGGCGGCGATCTCGCCGGGGTCGCGCAGGCCCGGCACGAACATGCCGCTGGCGCCGGCTTCGGCGTAGCGCGCGGCGCGCTCGAGCACCATCGCCACCCGCTCGCCTTCCGGCGCCAGGCCGCGCAGGTAGACGTCGCAGCGCGCGTTGATGAACAGGCTGATGTCGCGCTTGTGCGCGATGCGGCGAATGGCGGCGATCTTCTCGGCCAGCAGCTCGGGCGTGCCGGCGCCGTCCTCGATGTTGATGCCGACCACGCCCACCACCATCAGTTCCTCCGCCAGGCGCGCCACCTGTTCGAGGTCGTCGCCATAGCCGTCTTCCATGTCGACGCTCAAAGGCAGCGCATTGTTGGCGGCGATGCGCGCGGCCGTGTCCACCAGCAGGTGCGAGGGCAGCTTGCTGCCGTCCGGGTAGCCGTGGGCCCAGGCGACGGCGGCGCTGCTGGTCGCCAGTGCCGGCGCGCCGGCCAGCGCGGCGATGCGGGCGCTGCCCGGGTCCCAGCAGTTCGCGAGCAACAGCAGGCCGTCCTGGTGCAGGGCGTGGAATTGGCGGTCGGGGCAGGTCGACATCGTGTTCTCCTCGTTGGTGTTGATTGATCGACATGATGCCATGCCTGGGCCGCCGAGGTGCAAGCATGCCGGAACCGGCCATGCGGCAAGGTTGCGGCGCTTCAGGCGTCGTGCGGAGGTTGCTCTTGCCGGGGCAGGCGCAAGGTGGGCAGGTAGCGCCACATATAGGTGCTGACGCCGATGCCGGTCGCCAGCAGCAGCGCCTGCAACCCCAGGTGGTCGACGCGGCCCATGGCGCCGAGCAGGGAGAGCCACAGCAGCGCGGTGGCGACGATCTTGGCCTTGAGCGGGATACCGCGTCCTTCCTCGAAATTGCGCAGGTAGGCGCCGAACACGCGGTGCGACAGCAGCCAGCGGTGCAGGCGCACCGAGCCGCGCGCGAAGCAGGCCGAAGCCAGCAGCAGGAAGGGCGTGGTCGGCAGCAGGGGCAGGAAGATCCCTACAACGCCGAGGATCACGGCCAGCACGCCGGCAATGTTGTAGAACAGTCGCATGCTCGTACTCTAGCATTGATAGGCGGCGAGGCCGTTCAACCGGCTCCAGCATGGCCGCGCGGTCGCCCCGGCCGCGTCTATTCCGCTACCGCCACCGGCTCTTCCAGCAGCCGCGCCGCCAGTGCCGACAGCGGCATCGGCCTCCCCAGCAGATAGCCCTGCGCATAATCGCAGCCCGCGCGCTGCAGCCATGCAAGCTGGGCGCGGTCCTCCACGCCCTCGGCCACCACCGTCAGCCCGAAATCGTGCGCCAGGCCGATGACCGCGCCGGCCAGCATCTGGCCGTCCGCCGGCAGCGGCCGCACGAAGCTGCGGTCGATCTTGAGCTGGTTGATCGGGAAGGATTGCAGATACGACAGCGAGGAATAACCGGTGCCGAAATCGTCGATCGACATCCGCACCCCGAGCGCGCGCACCGCGTGCATGAAGTCGATCGCGGCGCCGCGGTCTTCCATCAGCATGCTCTCGGTCAGTTCCAGCTCCAGGCGGTGCGGCGCCAGGCCGGTCTCGGCCAGGATGCGCTCGACGCTGCGCACGAAATCCTTCTCGCGGAACTGGCGCGCCGAGACGTTCACCGCCACGTGCAGCGGCGTGCCGCTGCGGCGGCCCAGGTCGACCGCGTCGCGGCAGGCGCGTTCCAGCACCCATTCGCCGATCGCGACGATCAGGCCGCATTCCTCGGCCACCGGGATGAACTCGTCCGGGCCGATGAAGCCGTGCTCCGGATGCATCCAGCGCAGCAGGGCCTCGACGCCCACCAGGCGCTCGGTGGCGCAGTCGAACTGCGGCTGGTAGAACACCGCCAGGCTATCGGTCTCGAGCGCGCGGCGCAGGTCGCGCTCGAGGCGCGCGCGGCGCTGGGTCGCGTGCATCATGGCCGGCTTGAATTCGCCCACCCGGTTGCGCCCGCCGCCCTTGGCGTGGTACAGCGCGGCGTCGGCGTTGCAGGTCAATTCGCTGGCGTTGGCCGCGTCCTGGGGGAAGACGCAGGTGCCGGCGCTGCCGGTGACCATGACTTCGGTGGCATCCAGCTGGATCGGGCGGCGCAGCGCTTCCATCAGGGCCTCGGCGATGTCGCGCAGCGCCTCGCTCGACGCCAGCGGCCGCGCGATGACGATGAATTCGTCGCCGCCGAAGCGGCCTACCAGGTCGCCCGGGCGCGCCGCCGCGCGCAGGCGTACGCCGACTTCGTGCAGCAGCTGGTCGCCGGCCGCGTGGCCGGCGCTGTCGTTGACCACCTTGAAGTTGTCCAGGTCGATCAGGACCAGGCCGACGCTGCCGCCGCTCTCGCGGGCCTGGGCCAGCGCGGCGTCGAGTTCCTCCTGGCCGCCGCGCCGGTTGGGCAGGCCGGTGACCGGATCGGTATAGGCCAGGTAGGCCAGCTTGGCCTCGGCGCGCGCCACCCGCAGGCGGCTGCGGCGCGAGATCAGGGCGCTGGCCAGCAGGGCGCCGGCCGAGGCCAGGCCGAACAGGACGCCGTAGTTCTGCAGCGCGGTCGAAATCGCGCCGGTGTCGGCGCGCAGCAGCATGCCGCCCAGGCTGCGGTCGCCGTGCACGATCGGCCTTTCCTGCACCACCGGACCGAACCAGTTCGGCGCCAGCTGGGCCAGGGTGCTGGGCGCGGCCGTGTTGCGCCGGAAGGCGACGAACTCGCGCCCGCTGCTGTCGTAGATGACGGCGTCGACCAGGGCGGGGTCGGCCTGGAAGGCGTTCAGGATGTCGGCCGCCGCTTCGCGGTCGCCGAACATCAGCGGAGCGGCAATGTTCTCGCCCAGGACACGGGCGTGGATATCGACGTCGGCGCGCAGGCCGTGGCGCAGGGTGACGAACTGGTAGGCCAGCAGCGTGCCGCCGACCAGGCTCAGGGCGGCGGCGGCGGCCAGCAGCTGGCCTGCGCCGAGCATGCGCGCCATGCGCGGAAGACGTCGGGCGCCGGCATTCATAAGACATTCCTTGCAAGACGCAGCAATTTCGAACTGACCCGCAGGCCGCTGCGCGCGGCCTCGCGGGTGTCGACGTCGAAGCGCAGCTGCTCGTCGTCGTCGACCAGGGTGATGGCGGCGGGCGCGCCGCCCAGGCCGTCGCGCACCACCAGCACGCCCGGGCTTGAAACGGCGTCGGCGGAGCGGCCCAGCACCAGGATGTCGCAACCGGCGGCCTGCGGATGTGCGGCGGCGTCGGCCACCAGCCAGGCGCGCCCGCCGGCCGGCTTGCCGTTATAGGCCAGCAGCGCCGGCCACAGCACGCTGGCGCGGTCGGCGCAGACCGAGAGAGGCGCGCGCGTGCGCGCCTCGGGCCAGCTGGTGAACTGGGCGAAGTTGTAGATGTAGGCGGCCTTGATCTCCACGTCGCGCACCTGGGTTGGCGCTGCGGCGCTGGCCAGGCCTGGCGCCGTGGCCAGCAGCGCGCCGCCGGCAAGCGTGCATGCGAAGGTGGTCAATCCGCGCCCCATCTCAGAACCTGTAGGCCAGCTTGGCGTGGAAGGAACGGCCCTCGCGCTGCAGCGCTTCCTGGACGAAGGCGGGGCCGGCCGGGTCCGCATAGCGGCGGTCCAGCAGGTTGTACACGCTCAGCGACAGGTCGGCGCCCGGCACCAGCCGCGTGCTCGACAGGGTCAGGTTGCTCATGCAATAGCCGCCCACGCGGCCATGCTCGGTCAGGCGCGCCGACAGGCATTGGAATTCGCCGCCCAGGCGGGCGCGCTGGCCGGCCAGCGGCAGCACGCCGTTGAACTTGAGCAGGTGGCGCGGCGAGGCGCGCAGCGGCGCGCCCGCGCCGTCGCGTGCGCGCTGCCAGGTGTAGCTGGCGCGCAGGCGCGCCGCGCTGGCGTAGACCTGCTCGGCCGAGGCTTCCAGGCCCACGGCCCTGGCGTGGTCGAGGTTGCGGAAGATGAGCAGGCCGCTGGACGCTTCCAGTTGCTGCGAGACCAGGTCGCGCATGCGGTAGTCGAACAGCGACAGGCGCGCGTGGCCGCCGGCGCCGAAGGCGTGTTCGAGCACGGCTTCGGCGGTGCGGATGCGCTCCGGGGCCAGGTCCGGATTCGCCAGCTGGCCACCCTCGCCAGGTACGTTGTAGTACAGCTCATAGGCGTTCGGCACCCGGAAGCCCTTGCCGTAGATGAGTTTGGCGGTGGTGCCGGGCGCGAAGCGGTAGAGCAGGGCCAGGCGCGGACTGGTGCTGCGCGCGCCGGTGCTGTGGCGGTCGTGGCGCAGGCTGGCGTTGACCAGCACCCGCGCGCCTAGGCGCAGCTCGTCCTCGATGAACACGCCGCGCTTGTCGGCCGAGCGGCGCTCGTCCAGCAATGAGAAAAAGGGTTCGGCCTCGTAGTTGAACATGTCGCGCCGGGCGTCGTGTTCGAGATCGGCGCCCGCCACGATCTTGTGGCCGGCGATGGCGGTGATGGTGGCGTGCAGGTTCAGGCCGCTCCAGCGCGCATGGCTGCCGTCGACGTTGTCGATGGGGCGGCCCTCGGCGCCGGCGTAGTAATAGTGGCCGAGGTAGTCGGCCTTGCCCCACACCGCCTGGGCCGACAGCGCCAGGCCGGGCGCCAGCGTGCGCGCATACGCCAGCTGGGCCACGCTGTGCGTGTCCAGGGTGCGGTTGGGCGCGCCGAACAGGGTCTCGTAGGATGCGGTGGGGGTGCCCTTGCTGCGGTGGACGTGGTTGGCCGAGAAGGTGAAGCCGCCCGCGCTGGCCTTGAGCAGGAACTGGCGCGCCTGCTCGCCGTCGCCGCCGCGGACGATGCCGTGCCCCTGGTCCGGCGTGTCGAATTCGGGGTAATACAGGGTTTCGCCGTCGCGCGTGAGCACGCTGGCCGACATCAGGAGGTCGGCGCCGTCCCGGCCATGCCAGCCGTAGCTGGCGCGCAGGCGCCGTTCGCCGTCGCCACCGGCCGCCAGCGCGACGCGCGGGCCCGCCAGTGCATTGCCGTCGCGGGTCACGACATTGATCACGCCGAACATCGCGCTCGAGCCGACGATGGCCGAGCCGGCGCCGGGAATGAATTCGATGCGCTGCACCAGGTCCATGTCGACCAGGCCTTCATTGCCCAGCATGGCCTGACCGTAGACGCTGTCGTTGGTGCGCACCCCGTCGATCATGAACACGAAGCGGCTGTTGTAGTCGCCCGGGCGCACGAAGCCGCGCGCGCCCAGGTAGGCGTAGCTGCGGTCGCTGGTGGTGAACAGGCCGGGCAGGGAGCCCAGCGCGTCGGCCAGGGTGCGCCAGCCGTGGGCGCGGATATCGCTCGAATCCAGCACGCTGGCGGCGGCCGGCGCTTCGCTGATCAGCTGCTCGAACCGGGACGCGGCCTTCACCATCTTCATGCCCATCAGCGCTTCGAGCGGCAGCTCGGCCAGGGCCGGCGCGTCCCCGGGCTTGGCTACCGGCGCGGCGGCCGCCGGAAGCGTTTCCATCAACGCCGCCAGGGCCAGCGCGGCGGCGGCCGGCAGGGAAAGTGCAGGATTAGGGCGGTCGAGTGAGCGCATTGCCACGTCAGCGGCCTGTAGCCGGCTGTCCGATCTGGTTAGATTTGGTGAGATTCTTTATGTCACCAGATAATACCAGAGGGCAATAAAAGGACATGTGCTTTACTGCTTTTGTCAATATAAAACAACAAGGCAAATGGGGGGGGGCTGGCCCCGCTCAGGAGTGGGCGCCGGCGTCCGAGGCGGCAGGTTCGGCCGTGGCGGACGCCTCGGGCGCTACTGGCGCTACTGGCGATCCTGGCGATTCGGCCGGCACGGCCGGCTCGCGCAGTGCGGGCGCCACGTGGCGCGGCAGGTAGATGGTGACCGTGGTGCCCTGGCCCGGCGTGCTGGCCAGGCGGATGTGGCCGCCGCTCTGGCGCACGAAGCCGTGCGCCATCGACAGGCCTAGGCCGGTGCCCTTGCCCTCGGGCTTGGTGGTGAAGAAGGGCTCGAAGGCGCGTTCCATGACTTCGCGCGGCATGCCCTGGCCGGTGTCGCTGACCGCCACCTGCACGTAGTCGCCGGGCGTGAGCTCGGGGTCGGCCTGGGCCGCCTCGGCGTCGACCGTTACATTGGCCAGGCGCAGGGCGATGGTGCCGGCGCCTTCCATGGCGTCGCGCGCGTTGATCACCAGGTTGAGCAGCACGTTCTCGAGCTGGTTGGGGTCGACCAGGGTCGGCCACAGCTCGGGCGGCGCGCTGCGCTCGACCGTGATGCTGTCGCCGGCGGCGCGCAGCAGCAGGCTGTCGACCCGCTCCAGCAGCTCGCGCACGTCGACCACGCTCGGGTGCAGCGGCTGGCGCCGGGCGAAGGCCAGCAGCTGGCCGGCCAGCTTGGCGCCGCGGTCGACCGCGTCGAGGATGCTGTGCAGGCGCTTCTTGTTCATCGGGCCTTCGGCGCGCAGCATCAGCTGCACGTTGGCGCTGATGATGTGCAGGATGTTGTTGAAGTCGTGCGCCACGCCGCCGGTCAGCTTGCCCACCGCCTCCAGCTTCTGGGCCCGCAGCAGGCCCTGGCGCGCCTCGTCCAGGCGCTGCTGGCGCAGCTGTTCGCGCGCCTCGGCCTCGCGCCGCGGCGTGATGTCGCGCACGAACACGCTGGCGCCGGCCACCGAGCCGGTCGGCAGCAGGGCCACCGCCAGCTCGGCCGGCACCTTGCGTCCGCTGGCATGCAGCACCTCGACCTCGGTCGGCGCGCCCAGCAGCGAGCAGGGGCCGCCGCGCTTGAAGCCCTCGAAGGCGGCGCGGAAGGCCGCCCGCCTGGGTTCGGGCAGCAGGGTCTCGACCGGGCGCCCGACCGCTTCCTCGGCGCCCATGCCGAAGATACGCGTGGCCTGGGCGTTCCAGTCGGTGATGCGGCCGGACTCGTCGACCGCGACGAAGCCGTCGTAGGCGTTCTCGAGGATCACGCGGATGCGCTGCTGCTCGGCGGCGATGCGGTCGTGCGACTCGCGCAGTTCGAGGGTCATGGACTGGGCCAGCTGCAGGGCGCGGCGGCGCTCGGTGGCCAGCAGCCAGACAACCAGGCTGAGCAGGAAACCGAGGATGGTGCCGGTGACCGCGATCAAGAGGGGACGGGTGGTGTCCAGGGTTGCCAGCAGCGAGGCGTCGGGACGCATGGTCACGGTCCAGGTCCGGCCGCCCATGGCCAGGCGTGTCGTGTGGCTGAAGTGCGCGGGCGCGGCGCCGGCGGCGGGGGAGCGGTACAGCAGGGTGTCCGGCGTGGCGCGCTCGCTGTCGTAAATCTCGACATCGAGCTGAGGCACGGCGATCCCGCTCACGCCGCGCATCAGGTCGTTCATGCGGAAGGGCGCGTAGACCCAGCCTGCGAGGGCGGCGCGGCGCTGCGCCACGTTCGCCACGGGCATGCCGGCGCGGTACACGGGCAGGTACATCAGCACCCCGGACTGGTGGCCGCCGGCGCCTTCCTGCACCAGCACCACCTTGCCGCTCAGGGCCGCCTGGCCGCTGTCGCGCGCGGCGATCATGGCCGCGCGCCGCACCGGCTCGCTGAACATGTCGTAGCCGAAGGCGCGCAGGTTGCGGCCCGAGAAGGGTTCGATGTGGGAGACGGCGGTATGGGTGTCGCGCGGCTCCTCGGGACTGACCGCATAGTGCGGATAGCCTTCGGCGCGCACGCCGCGTTCGTGGGCCGCCAGGCCGCCGGACGGGATGGCGGTGGCGATCCCGATCGCCTCCAGGCCGGGGAAATGCTGGTCCAGGCGCAGCTGGCGGTAGTACTCGGCGAAGTCGGCGCGGCTGAGCGCGACCGAGCCGCGCAGGTAGCCGCGCGCGCCGCGCATCACCTGTTCGTAGACCGCCATCCGGCGCTCGATGCTGTAGGCCATGTCGCGGGTGCGGTAGTCGAAGGTCTCGCGCAGCTGTTCCTGGGCGCCGTGGCGCGCGCCGTTCCAGGCGCTGTAGGTCGCCACCAGGGTGACCAGGAACACGAACATCGCCAGCAGCAGCGGGCCCTGGCCGGACCCCGGGAGGGGCAGCCGGCCGCGGGCAAGCGTAGGCGACGGTGCTGGATCGGACTGCTGCATGGCGTCGAGCGCGCACGGGAAAGCCGTGGCGGAGAAGTTGATCGGAATCGCACGGATGTCTTGTAGCATACGCACCCTTTCGCTGGCAGGGCGCACGCGACCTTCGCATTTGGCAAGAACTTATATGGCAAAATATTTATCCAATGCAATCCAACAGACGACCGTGCACTCATCCATGCACTCATCCATATGATCGGCGCGGCCGCGGCTTCCTGCGGAGGCGGCCATGATGCTGCCTGAGGCGCTGCGCCGCCACTGGCCGCTGGCGGGCCTGGGCGGCCTGCTGCTGCTCGCGCTGTCATGGGCGACGCTGGCCCCGCTCGGCGGCGGCAGCCACGAGCTGCTGCTCGAGGTGCCGCCCGGGGCGCGCACGGCGGGACTGCAGGTGCCGGCCGAGATCCGCCTGACGCGCGGGGTGCGCGACGTGCTGCTGCTGCGCAACCGCGACAGCGCGCCGCTGGCCTTCGGCCCGGTCGACGTCGCTCCCGGGCGCGAGTTCCGCCTGACTTTCGAGGAGGAGGGGGAGCACGCCTACGCCTGCCCGCTGGTGGCTGGCGGCGTGGTGCGGGTGCGGGTACTGGCCTGGCCCGATCCCGGCCTGGACCGGCTGCGCTGGCGCCTCGACAACCTGGTGCAGGCCCTGCGCTGGCTGCCGCTGCGGGGCCCCGATGCCTGAGGTCTCCAAGCGCGGGAAATATGCATGCGGACAGGGCGTTCCGGCCCGTGCCGCACCCTCTGCGCGGAGCGCCGCGCAGGCCTGCAATCGTGCTCCCGTTTCGCCGTCGATTCTGTCATGATGGGAGTATGTCGACGATTTCCTTGCCACTGTTCCCGCTCAGTACGGTACTGTTCCCGGACGGGGTGCTGCCGCTGCAAGTGTTCGAGGTGCGCTACCTCGACATGATCAGCCGCTGCCTGCTGGACGAGACGCCCTTCGGGGTGGTGCTGCTGACCCAGGGCCAGGAAGTGCGCCGGCCCGGGGCGGAACAGGAGCGTTTCGTTGCCGCCGGTACCGTGGCCTCCGTCACCGAGACCACGGCCGCCACGCCCGGCCTGCTGCAGGTGCTGTGCCGCGGCGGCTCGCGCTTTTCGGTCGTCACCGCCGAACAGCGCATCAACGGGCTGTGGATGGCCGAAGCCGAGCTGGTCGAGGACGACCACCAGGTGACGGTGCCGTCCGAGCTGCAAGGCGCGGCCGACGCCCTCGACCGGGTGCTGGCCTCGCTGCACGACGTACCCCAGCACCGCTGGCCGGTGCAGCCGCCGTTCCGGCTGGAAGACTGCGGCTGGGTGGCGAACCGCTGGTGTGAACTGCTGCCGCTGCCGAACCAGCAGAAACACCAGATGCTCATGCTCGATAACCCGGTGATCCGGCTCGAACTGCTGCACGACGTACTCGATGAACACGGCTTGATCACCTCCTAGACCTATGGCTGGCTGGCATGAAATTCTCGGACGACCTCCTGATCGCCTACATCAACGGTGAACTCGCCGAACCGGCGCGCGCGGCCGTCGAGCGCGCCGTCGGCGCCGATCCCGTGCTGGCCGCGCGCGTGGCCCAGCACCGCGCCCGCCACAGCCGGGTGATCGGCGTCTCGGCCAACGGCCACGACGGCTCCACCCAGCCCCAGCGCCATGTTCCGCCCGGCGGGGCCAAGGTGGTGCACCTCGACGCGCTGCGTCCGGGCCGGACCGTGCCGCATCCGCCCCCGCGCCAGGCCTGGACCCGCAACCACTGGGCCGCGGTGGTGGGCGCCCTGGCCACCGGCATCCTGGCCGGCGCCCTCGGCTGGCGCAGCCTGGGCACCGATCCCGGCCTGGTGACCCTGGTCGACAACGAAGGCGCCCTGGTGGCGCGCGGCAGGCTGCTGAACGCGCTGAGCGAGCAGCTGGCCACCCCGGGACCGTCCGACACCGGCGTGCGCATCGGCGTCACCTTCATCGCCAAGGACGGCGCCTATTGCCGCAGCTTCGTGGTCGAGACCACCGCCGGCCTGGCATGCCGCAGCGCCGGGCGCTGGATTATCCCCGTGCTGGCCGAAGGACAGGCCGGCGCCGCCTACCTCGACGGCAGCGTGGTGCCGCAGGCGGTGCTCGACGCCATCGAGCAGCGCAGCGCCGGCGCCACCCTCGACCCGGTGGCGGAGCGCGCGGCCCAGCAGCGCGGCTGGAAACCCTGATCCGCCGGCCGCCGATGGACTGTTTCCCATTAACAAATTGTCCAGAAAACAGGTCAGCATATACAGTGGGGGCGATTTCAGGTATCGTGTCACCCGCTAAAAGAGCCTCTACGTCCGCGTACCTGGCGCCTTGTCCCGGCAATGACGCCGCGACGACGTCCAGGCCGTGCGCCACCCGGCGGCCCACCGCCGTTTCCCACCCGGAGTTTGATTCGCGCGCGCCGGCTGCCAGCAGCCGGGCCGTAGAGCTGAACCAATGAATGCCCGAAAAGAACATGTCTGATACACCGAACAATAACGACGCGAACAATAACGACGCCGTCGCGGCGACCGAGCAGCCGACCGTGCGCTTCGCCGATTTCGGCCTGGCGCCCGAGATCCTGCGCGCGCTTTCGGACCAGGGCTATGTCCATCCGACGCCGATCCAGGCCCAGGCGATTCCCGTGGTGCTGAAAGGCCGCGACGTCATGGGCGCGGCCCAGACCGGCACCGGCAAGACCGCCGGCTTCTCGCTCCCGATCATCCAGCTCCTGATGGAGCACGCCAACCCCAGCATGTCGCCGGCGCGCCACCCGGTGCGCGCCCTGGTGCTGACTCCGACCCGCGAACTGGCGGTGCAGGTGGCCGAGAACGTCAAGGCGTACTCGCGCCACACGCCGCTGCGCTCGACCGTGGTGTTCGGCGGCATGGACATGAAGCCCCAGACCGAGACCCTGCGCCGCGGCGTCGAGATCGTGATCGCCACCCCGGGCCGCCTGCTCGACCACGTCGAGCAGAAGAACATCAGCCTGGGCCAGGTGCAGATGCTGGTCATGGACGAAGCCGACCGCATGCTCGACATGGGCTTCCTGCCCGACCTGCAGCGCATCATCAACCTGCTGCCCAAGAAGCGCCAGAACCTGATGTTCTCGGCCACCTTCTCGCCAGAGATCAAGAAGCTGGCCAACACCTTCCTGACCGACCCGCTCACGATCGAGGTCGCGCGCAGCAACGCCACCGCCGACAAGGTCACCCAGGTGGTCTACAAGGTCGACGACGAGCACAAGCGCGACGTGGTCGAGCACATCATCCGCCAGCGCGCGCTGAAGCAGGTGATCGTGTTCTCCAACACCAAGATCGGCGCCTCGCGCCTGTCGCGCCACCTCGAGCAGCGCGGCATCAAGGCCTCGGCCATCCACGGCGACAAGACGCAGCAGGAGCGCATGGCCGCCCTCGACGCCTTCAAGAAGGGCGAAGTCGAGGTGCTGGTGGCGACCGACGTGGCCGCGCGCGGCCTCGACATTTCCGACCTGCCCTGCGTGATCAACTTCGACCTGCCGTACAACGCCGAGGACTACGTGCACCGCATCGGCCGTACCGGCCGCGCCGGCGCCTCGGGCGACGCGATCTCGGTGTACTCGGACAAGGACGAGCGCCTGCTGAGCGACATCGAGAAGCTGATCAAGCAGA
>NZ_JBAMDH010000047.1:0-30412 GCF_036961685.1 Massilia sp. DD77 | reverse complement strand
ATCGCCTCGCACACCTGGTCCAACCCGACCGCCGGCCGCAAGGCATCCATCAGTTGGAGACGCTGGCGCCTGGTCAGTAGGGAAAGCTGCCGCAGCCACCTGCCAAAGTGTTTCGTTTCCATCGCTGCTCCACTGGTCGGTGAGAATGCGATTGGACTCTGGCAAAGCTCGACAGTTCAATTTCCACACGCAGCGGTGACAGCGCCTACAAGAACATGCCGCATTTCACAGAAGCGAACCGCATTTCACATCGTAGAATTTGGCCGCCGTCTGGAAAGCCCCCAATTCTCGCCTATCAAAATTTCGTTCCGCATCCCGGAATGCGACATCTAAGCCTTTGAAATTGCTCGCTAAGTTTTATGTCATATGTCTTATATAAGACATGAAAACTTCGGCCGACCTGCCTTATCATGGAACCATGCGAACGCGCCTTCGCCCACGCAGTGCGGCGGATTCGGCAAGCAGCAGATTTCCAACCCTACCAGGAGCTCGACATGTCCCAGTACCAGAACGATATCCAGTCCATCACCCGCCTCAAGGAGCAGGAAGGCAGCGGCTGGAACGCCATCAATCCCGAATCCGCCGCCCGCATGCGCGCCCAGAACCGCTTCAAGACCGGCCTGGACATCGCCCGCTATACCGCCGGCATCATGCGCCGCGACATGGCCGCCTACGACGCCGATTCGTCCAAGTACACCCAGTCGCTGGGTTGCTGGCACGGTTTCATCGGCCAGCAGAAGATGATCTCCATCAAGAAGCACTTCCAGAGCACCGAGCGCCGCTACCTCTACCTCTCGGGCTGGATGGTCGCCGCCCTGCGCTCGGAGTTCGGCCCCCTGCCCGACCAGTCGATGCACGAGAAGACCGCCGTCGCTTCGCTGATCAAGGAGCTGTACACCTTCCTACGCCAGGCCGACGCCCGTGAACTGGGCGGCCTGTTCCGCCAGCTGGACGCCGCCAACGACCCGGCCGCGCGCGCCGCGGTCCAGGACAAGATCGACAACTTCGTCACCCACGTGGTGCCGATCATCGCCGACATCGACGCCGGCTTCGGCAACGCCGAGGCGACCTACCTGATGGCCAAGCAGATGATCGAAGCAGGCGCCTGCTGCATCCAGATCGAGAACCAGGTGTCGGACGAAAAGCAGTGCGGCCACCAGGACGGCAAGGTCACCGTGCCGCACGAGGACTTCCTGGCCAAGATCCGCGCGGTGCGCTATGCCTTCCTGGAGCTGGGCGTGGACGACGGCATCATCGTCGCCCGCACCGACTCCCTGGGCGCCGGCCTGACCAAGCAGATCGCCTACACCCGTGAGCCTGGCGACCTGGGCGACCAGTACAACAGCTTCCTGGACGCCGACGAGATCGCGGCCGACGAACTGGGCAACGGCGACGTGGTCATCAAGCGCGACGGCAAGCTGCTGCGTCCGAAGCGCCTGCCGAGCAACCTGTTCCAGTTCCGCGAAGGCACCGGCGAGGCGCGCTGCGTGCTCGACTGCATCACCTCGCTGCAGAACGGCGCCGACCTGCTGTGGATCGAAACCGAGAAACCGCACATCGCCCAGATCGGCGGCATGGTCAAGGAAATCCGCAAGGTGATCCCGAATGCCAAGCTGGTGTACAACAACAGCCCGTCCTTCAACTGGACCCTGAACTTCCGCCAGCAGGTGTACGACGCCATGCAGCAGCGCGGCGAGGACGTCTCGGCCTACGAGCGCACCCAGCTGATGAGCGTGGAATACGACGACTCGGCCCTGGCGCGCGAAGCCGACGAGCGCATCCGCACCTTCCAGGCCGATGCGGCGCGCGAGGCGGGCATCTTCCACCACCTGATCACCCTGCCGACCTACCACACCGCCGCGCTGTCGACCGACAACCTGGCCAAGGAATACTTCGGCGAACAGGGCATGCTGGGCTACGTGGCCGGCGTGCAGCGCAAGGAAATCCGCCAGGGCATCGCCTGCGTCAAGCACCAGAACATGTCCGGCTCGGACCTGGGCGACGACCACAAGGAATACTTCAGCGGCGAAGCGGCCCTGAAGGCTTCCGGCGCGCTCAACACGATGAACCAGTTCTGATCGCGGCGCGGCCCCGGCCGGCGAAAGCCGGCCGACCGCCGCCAGATCAATCGCAAAAGGCAGACGCTCGCTATCGGGCGTCTGCCTTTTTTGCGTCATCAAGCGCCGATGGCAGGCCCGCGGACGGCGCCAGGCTGCCGGCTCGACACGCGAGCCGGCATGCCCCCCTACTACACCGCCTCGCCGCCGCGGGCTTCCGATGCGGCCAGCGCCGTCATGTTGACGATACGCCGCACCGTCGCGCTCGGGCTGAGGATATGCACCGGCTTGGCGGTGCCGAGCAGGATCGGGCCGACCGTGACGCCTTTGCCGGCCGCCACCTTCAGCACGTTGAACAGGATGTTGGCCGCGTCCAGCGAAGGCATCACCAGCAGGTTGGCGCTGCCGCCGAAGCCGTCCCCGATGTGGTACATGGCGCGGATGTCTTCCGACAGCGCGGCGTCGCCGTGGATCTCGCCGATCACGCACAGTTCAGGATCGGCCTGCTTCAGCAGCGCGTGCGCTTCGCGCATGCGGCGCGCCGACGGGCGTTCCGAGGAACCGAGCGAGGAATGCGAGAGCAGGGCCAGCTTCGGCTCCAGGCCGAAGCGGCGCACCTCGGCCGCGGCCAGGCGTGCGATCTCCGCCAGTTCGCTTGCCGATGGCTGGTCGTTCACATAGGTGTCGGTAATGAACAGGGTGTACTTGTCCAGCACCAGCGCATTCATTGCCGCCAGCACGCCGACGCCGGGCGCCGTGCCGATCTCGTTCTGCACATGCGTCAGGTGGCTGTCGTAGCTGCCGCGCATGCCGCAGATCAGGGCGTCCACCGCGCCCGATTTCAGCAGGCGGGTCCCCTGCAGGGTGGTATCAATCTCGGCCTCGACCAGGGTGTAGTCGAGCTCCGGGCGCAGGCGCAGCCCCGCCTCCTTGATCGCACGCGCGACGGCGTCCGCCTGGCCGATCAGGACCGGATGCGCCAGGCCTTCGTCGACCACGGTCTGGACCGCGCGCAGCACGCGGACGTCGAGCGCTTCCGCATAGGCCACCTTGCGCAATTGGGCCCGGGCCTTGGCGAACACGGGCTTCATGAAGAAGCCGGTGTGGTAGATCATCTGCGCCAGCTTCTCGCGGTAGGCGTCCATGTCGGCGATCGGACGGGTGGCGACGCCGGATGCGGCGGCCGCTTCGGCCACGCGCGGGGCGATGGCGGCCAGCAGGCGCGGATCGAAAGGCTTGGGGATGATGTAGTCGGGGCCGAAGGACAGGTCCTGGCCTTCGTAGGCCGACGCCACCACGTCGCTGGCTTCGGCTTCGGCCATCTCGGCGATCGCGGTCACGCAAGCCAGCTTCATCTCGTCGGTGATGCGGGTGGCGCCGCAGTCCAGGGCGCCGCGGAAGATGTAGGGGAAGCACAGCACGTTGTTGACCTGGTTCGGATAGTCCGAACGGCCGGTGGCGATGATGCAGTCGGGACGGGCGGCTTTCGCCACTTCCGGGCGGATTTCCGGCTCCGGATTGGCCAGCGCCAGGATCACCGGCTTGTCGGCCATGGTCTTGACCATCTCGCCGCTCAGGACCCCCGCGGTGGAACAGCCCAGGAAGACGTCGGCGCCGTCGACGATGTCGGAAAGTAGGCGCGCCGCCGTGTCCTGCGCATAGCGCGCCTTGTTGGCTTCCATATTGGCTTCGCGGCCCACATAGATCACGCCCTTCGAGTCGGCGACGAAAATGTTCTCGCGCTTCACGCCCAGCAGCACCATCATGTCCAGGCAGGCGATCGCCGCCGCGCCGGCGCCGGAAGCCGCCAGCTTGATCCGGCCGATGTCCTTGCCCACCACTTTCAGGGCGTTCAGCAGCGCCGCGGTGGAGATGATGGCGGTGCCGTGCTGGTCGTCGTGGAAGACCGGGATGTTCATGCGCTCGCGCAGCTTCTTCTCGATGTAGAAGCATTCGGGCGCCTTGATGTCTTCCAGGTTGATGCCGCCCACGGTGGGCTCGAGCATCGCGATCGCGTCGACCAGCTTGTCCGGATCGAGTTCGTCCAGTTCCAGGTCGAACACGTCGACGCCGGCGAATTTCTTGAACAGGCAGCCCTTGCCTTCCATGACCGGCTTCGAGGCGAGCGGGCCGATGTTGCCCAGCCCCAGCACGGCGGTGCCGTTGCTGATCACGGCAACCAGGTTGGCGCGCGAGGTGTAGTCGGCGGCGGTGGCCGGGTCGGCGGCGATCTCTTCGCAGGCGTAGGCCACGCCCGGCGAGTAGGCCAGCGACAGGTCGCGCTGGTTCGAGAGCGGCTTGGTGGCCACCACCTCGATCTTGCCGCGTACCGGGCTGCGATGGTACTCGAGCGCGTCCGCGCGCAGCTGGGTGTCTCTAGCTTCGTTGAGGCTGCTTTCAGTGCTCATTGTTCTTCCTATCCCTTGGTGTGTGAGGTTCGCCGGCGCCGGCCGCCGCGCGCAGCGGCAAAGGTCTCGCGAACATGGTCTGGTTCTGTTTTTCCTGCGCCGGAACGATGCGGGCGCCGCCTGCGCCGCTCCGGTCACCTCCGAATACGCTGTGTGTCCGCTCGACCGAGCGGGGAAGGCCCCGGCGACTGCGGCGCCGGCGTATCGGGCGCACGCGCTGCCGCCGAGCCTTCCAGTTCTCGCATGGCCGCCTGGTGGAATGCTTGCCGCTGCTACTTTATCGGGTCCTGGCGCCGGGATGCAGGCCAGGAAGACGGGGAGCGGGTCGAGCCCCCCTTCGCTGCTATTCTAAAACGTTATCGGAACTGGTGTTGAACTCCCGGCAACACGTCTGTCCGATGGCGGGCCGCGCCTTCCCTGCTTGCATCCTTGAAAAGGGGCTGCACCCGAATTCCCTGCGCTCATCCATGGCCTGGCTGAGCAACTGCCGCCCGCGACAAGCCGGCGGCATTGTTCTATGATGGTTTCAGGCCCGGCGCGCTCATCGCAGCGCGCAGGCCGGGCGTGTCCATGTGTCTGCGTTTCCATTGCCTGTGTGTTTCGCAGCAGGCGCCAGACCTAGAACAGGAGAGCCATCATGCCGTCTATCACTATTTCCTCCCTCCGCGGCCTGGCCGCCCTGGTGGCCGCGGCCACCCTGCTTGCCTGCTCGGCGCCCCGGGCCACGGAAGATTCCGCGCGCCAGTCCGGCCAAAGCGCGGCAGGCGCGACACAATCCAGCAGCGGCATGACGGGAGGGATGGCGCCGGGCGCCACGGCCTCGGACGGCGTCGACATGAACCGCATGTGCGCGATCCACCTCGAGATCCGGAACGCGCCGCCGGAGCAGCGCCACGCGGTGATGGAGCGCCACTTCCAGCACATGTCGCCGGAAATGCGGCAGCGGCATATGGACATGATGGGGGAGCAATGCCCGTAAGTCTGCCCGGCTGAGCGCGGCGCCATGTTCCCCGCGCGGGCGCCGCTTTCGTGGAGGCGCCGCCTGTCCGCCATCCTGCTGCTGTCCTTGCTCGGCGGCCTGAGCGGCCCTGCCGCGGCCGGCGCCGCCGGCGCGGACGGCGCGCCGCCGGCCTCCCGGCCGCTCGACCGGCGGCAGATGGTGCAGCGCCTGTACGACATGGCCCTGCCGGCGCCGCGCTGGCTGGACAGCCATGGCGAGCAGGCGCGCCTGGCCCTGCAACTGTTGCGCGACGCGCCGCTGCACGGCTTGCAGGCATCCGACTACGCGCCCGACGCCCTGGCGCGGCGCCTGGATGCGCTGGCCGGGCCGGAGGACGCCGCCGCCTTCGAACGCGAGCTCAGCGCGGCCATGCTCCAGTTCCTGGCCGACCTTCACTTCGGGCGCGCCGGCCACCCTTACCGGCCGCGTCCGGTCTCGCTCGCGGAGTTCGACCCTGTCGCGGTGCTCAGGGAAGCCTTGCTCGCCGGACGCCTGCGGGAAGCGGTCGACGCGTCCGCGCCCACCCTTCCCGTGTATCGCCGGGTCATGACGACCCTGGCGCACTACCGCGGCCTGGCACAGCAGTCTCCGCACTGGCCTGCCCTGCCCGCCCTGGGTGCGCCGCCGCTCAGGGCGGGCGACCGCTACGGCGCGGCGGAGCAGCTGCGCGAACGCCTTCGGCTGCTGGGCGACCTCGACCCTGCGGAGTCCGGCAAGGACGGCCGGCAGGATTACACGCCCGAACTCGCCGCGGCGGTCACGCGCTTCCAGGCGCGCCACGGGCTCGAGGAAGACGGCGTGCTAGGAAGCGAGACCGCGGCGGCCCTGGCGGTGCCGCTGAGCCAACGCGTCGCCCAGCTCGAACTGACGCTGGAGCGCCTGCGCTGGGTGCCGCCCCTGCGCAAAGGGCGCATTATCGTGATCAATGTCCCCTCCTACCGCCTGTGGGCGGCCGACACCCGCGAAGCCGCCCCCCAGCCGCTGGAAATGCGCGTCATTGTCGGCAAGGCGGCGCAGACGCCGACACCCCTGTTCATCGGCCAGATGCGCTACCTCGAGTTCAATCCTTACTGGAACGTCCCGTCCAGCATCCTGGCCGGCGAAATCCTTCCGGCGCTCGCGCGCGATCCGGCCTACCTGCGCAAGAACGACATGGAAGTGGTCACGCGCAGCGGCGCCATCCTGCCCAGCCAGGCGGGCGCCCCGCTCTCCGCCCTGCGCGCCGGCGCGGCCCGGGTCCGGCAGCGGCCGGGCGCCCGCAATGTCCTGGGCGGGGTCAAGTTCGCCATGCCGAACCCCATGGACATCTACCTGCACTCGACCTCGGCGCAGGAACTGTTCGCACGCGCACGCCGCGACCTGAGCCACGGATGCATCCGCGTGGAACGACCGGTGGAGCTGGCCCAGTTCGTCCTCGCCGACCCTGGCCGCTGGGACGGCGACAGGGTGGCGGCCGCGATGCGCGACGGACGGACGCGCAGGATCGACCTGCGCGAGGCAGTGCCGGTCGTGCTGTTCTATGCCACCGCTGCCAGCGACCGCGAGGGCCGCGCCCTGTTCGCCCAGGATATCTACGGGCAGGACGCGCCACTCATCCGCGCCTTGCAGGCACGCTGAGCGTCCTTGCCTCGTTACGCCGCCCGCACGCCGGCCAGGCTGATGGCGGAGGCCGCATCGGGCCCGGAATCATCCCGGTCGCAGTTCGGACATGATCTTCTCAGCAAGGAAATCGCAGGGCGGACGCCTCGACTTGGAGCTGCGCGCCAGGATCACCTCGAGTGCATCGATCCCGGGCAAGCCTTGCGCATGGCCAAGCAGGCTGAGATGGGCCGGCACCGCACAGCGGGCGAGCGGCGCGACCGCCAAACCCGCTTCGACCATGCTGAGCAAGCCCATCAGGCTTGGGCTCTCATACGAGGTGCGGTAGCTGATCCCGGCGCGCTCCAGGCTGCGGATCGCGTTTTCGCGCGCCACGCTGCCGGGCAGGAACACCGCGATCGGCAGCGGCCGCTCGCGCCAGATCTCGTGCGCACTGGGCGACGCGGCCCAGACCATGGGCTCGAAGCGGATGAACTCTCCCGACAGGCCTTTCACGCGCGTGGCGCAGGCCAGGTCGACCGTCCCATCCTTGACCATGGGAGCCAGCGCCACGCTCGGCAGCCCCACCACCTGGATCTCGACCCTCGGATAGGTGGCGGAGAACTTCTTGAGGATCGACGGCAGCAGCGAGGACGCGTAATCGTCGGGAACGCCGATGACGACGCGGCCGGTGATGTCGGGCCGCACCACGGCGGCCCAGGCCTCGTCGCGCAGCGCCAGCATGCGCCGCGCGAAGCTCAGCAGCACCTCGCCATCCTGGGTCGGCGTGACGTTGCGTGGGCCGCGCACGAACAGCGGCTTGCCGAGCGCGGTTTCCAGGGTCTTGATCTGCATGCTCACCGCCGACTGCGAACGGTGCACGACTTCCGCCGCACGGCTGATGTTGCCGGTGTCGGCGACCGCCACGATCATGGCCAGGACATCGAGATCGAGTGCTTTCATGGTAATAATTCGTCGGTATCAGATAAACTGATCGATACCTTCAATATTATGCGATTTTCTCAGAGGACGCCATCGGGCATAGTCGCTGCAAAGGAGTCCCACCATGAACGCACGCACCGATCCCTCACTCATCGCCCATCCCGCGCTGTCGTTCGCGCGGCTTGCCTCAGGCGTCCGCATCCCCTACGTGGCGCACGGTGCGGGCGAGCCGCTGCTGTTCGTGCACGGCTCGCTGTGCGACTACCGCTATTGGAGCGCCCAGACCCATGCCCTGTCCAGCGGCTTCCTGTGCGTTTCGGTCAGCCTCAGCCACTACTGGCCGGCCCAGGATGCCGGCGCCGATGCCGACTTCAGCTGGCGCGCGCATGTGGCGGAACTTGCCGGGTTCATCAGCGCGATGCAGCTCGGGCCGGTGCACCTGGTGGGACATTCGCGCGGCGGCTGCGTCGCCTTCCAGCTGGCGCGCGCCCATCCCGCCCTGGTCAAGACCCTGACCTTGGCCGATCCGGGCGGCCCGCTGCACATCGACGGCGACGCGGCGGATTCCGAACCGGAGGCGACCACCATCCTGCGCACCAAGGTGGCCGGCCTGATCGAAGGCGGTGCGCCCGAGGCCGGGCTCGAAATGTTCGTGGACTCCGTCAGCATGCCAGGCATCTGGCGCAAGAGTCCCCCCTCCTTCCGCGCCATGGCCCTGGATAACGCGGCCACCTTGCCCAGGCAGTTCCGCGATCCGCTGCCGGCCTACACGCGCGCCGCGGCGGCCGAAGTGGCATGCAGGACCCTGCTGGTCGCGGGAGAAAAGAGCCCGCGCGTGTACCGCGACAATGTGGACAGCCTGGCCGGCTGGATCGAACACGCGGAACAACGCTCGATGGCGGGCGCCTCGCACGGCATGAACGTCACGCATGCGGCGGCCTTCAACCGGCTGCTCCAGACTTTCGCGGGCGCGGCGGCCTAGAAGGTGTGTGCCATGCCCACAATGCTTTCGCCGACGTGTTCATGGCCAGCCAGCCGGCAAACTAGAACGTCAACATGAGGCTGCGCGGGCAGTGATCGCTGGTCTCGATGCGCTGCCCCGGCGCCTGCACGACGGCGGTCTTGCGCGAGCCGAGCGGCGCCGGCTGGCGCGCCGCCAGCGGGCCGCTGAGCACGATGTGATCCAGGCCCGTGAAGCCGCGGCACCCCTGGTCGACCCCGGTCAGGGGCACCAGCTGCAGCGAGCGTGCGCCGTCGTTCAGCTCCGGCCACAGGTAGCGCGTCGCCACCCTGCCGTCCGCGTCCTGTTTCGGCACGCCGGCCGGATCGCTGCCGTCGGTACGCACCTGCGCCGGTCGGATTGCCGCCGCGGCCTCTTCGTCGAGGCGGCGATTGAAGTCCCCCAGCAGGACGAAGTCGGGGCTGTGCTTGGCCACGCTGTCGATCCAGCGCTCCAGCGGGGCGACCTGGCGGTTCAGCACCTTGCAGGCGCCGGCCGGATCGTCGAGCAGGCGCGCCTGGTAAATCGGGGTCGGCACGATGTTGGCGCAGCTGGACTTGAGGTGCACGTTCAGGAAACTGATACGGCGCCCCGCCGACTGCAGCTCGAGCGCCAGCCCGGGACGCAGCTTGCGCGCGTCCGGGTCGCCCGGATTGTCGAGCACCGCCAGGCCGGTATCGACGCTGCAGCGGGCGCCCTCCGGGGCCAGGCCGCGGTCCCAGGCGAAGGCCACGGTCTGGAAGCCCCCGTGCGGCGCGTCGCAAACGCCGAAGCGCTCGGCATGGCGTCCCAGCAGCTGCTTGACCACCTCGGCCGAACGGACTTCCTGGAAGGCGAGCACGCGTACCCCTTGGGTCTCGATCAGCTGGCCGATGGTCGCCTGCAGGCCGGCCAGCTTGGCCGCGTAGTCGCTGCTCGTGGGCGGCGCAGAGGCGCCGCGGCCCTGGTAGGCGTTACACGGCGCCATCATGGCCGCCTGCGCCGGACCGCCCGCCAGGCGCTCGGTATCGGCGACGCACTGGCGCGCGGCGCGGATGGCCTCTTCACTCGGAACCGACTGCCCCGCTTGCCGGCGCGGGCGCGTATCGCACCAGGACACGGCCTTGCAGACGGCGGCGTGGCGATCGAAGTCCTGCTGCGAGCCGGCCCAGGCGAGATTGAAGGAGGCGACCCCGAATTGCACCGGCGCGGCCTGCGAAGTGGACACGGCGGTGGGTTCGGCGGCGTGGGCAGCGACGCTGGCGAGCAGCGCCGCGAGGAGGACGAGACGGGTGGGCATGGTCGTGGACATCGGGCTTTCCTGGTAGGCGCCTGCAGGCATCGGCATCCGGCAGCGGCGCAGCGATGGATTATCGCGGAGTTCCTCGGTGGCCGCAATCAGATATGAATGTGTCAAAGGCGGGCGAAAGATGGCTCACAGCGTCACGCCGCTCCAGGCAAACGGCTTGTAAGGACCGCGGCCTCGAACTCTTCCCGCGAGGCCGGTCGCCCGAACAGCTAGCCGCGGTAGGCATGGCAGCCTGCGGCGCGCAGGAAGTCGCGCTGTGCGACTGTTTCCACACCCTCGGCGATCACGCCGGTGCCCAGGCTTCGTCCGAGCGCGATGATGGTGTGGATCACGGCAGTGGTATTTTCCAGCAGCAGGCCTTCGGTAAGCTCCAGCTTCAGGCGCGCCGGGTTGGCGCCCTGTCGGCCAGCACGCCGAGGACGCGCTCGACGAAGACGGGCTGGTTGAATTCGCGCCGGCTGGCATTCACGGCCAGGGTGAGGTGGGCTCACCGCTGTCCTAGCTCACGCCGTTGAATGCGGTGCTCGCACGCGCCTCAGGGCCGCGCCCTCGAAAAGGCGGTGGGCGGGCAGTTTCAGCACATGAATATCCATCATTGCTGACGCATTTTTTCCGCCTTTTTGATCTTTTTGTCTGCCTTTTTTTCCTTCGGCGATTTGGCCGGTTCTTTTTTCGTGGATCTCTTCGAGTCGTGATTCTTGCTCATGATATTTTCCTTTCAATTCTGGGTATGACGATGGGCAGGCGCGCGTTCGATGGAGTCAGCGCCGGATTCGCTGGAGAGATTGCACGAGCCGTTTCCTCGACGAGGTGCTCAAACACGCTATCGCAAACGGAAGCGGCGCCGGGATCCCCTGGCTCGCGCCGTCGCAGCGCACGGCACGTCAGCCAGGCGCGCCTGGAGATCAGCGTGCCGGGGTCGAGGCCTTGTTGCCAGCCTGGTTGTTGCCGCCTTGCTTGTTGCCGGAAGCATTGGACGGGCCGGCCTGACCATCCGGTTTTACGCCGGCGCCGTCGTCGCTTTGCAGATTGCCGGGGAACTGGGCGCCGTTCGCCGCGCCGCGCTCAGCCTCCTGCCGGAAGGCGGCGCGCGAATTCTTCATCGTATCCGCCTGTTGGCGCAAGCTCTTGTCGGTTTCTTCGACCGAGACCCGCGCCACCTCGTCGGCCAGGGCGTGCGCGGTACGGGACGTTACCTGCACGTGCTGCTCGGTCACGCGGGTGAGGTCGACCTGGGTGGTGGCGGCAAGTTGCGACCGCTGCTGCTGATACGAACGGAGCTTGTCGGTAGCAGGTTGTGCGCGCGACGCCGCCGCCGACAGCGCGTCGCTCGGGCCCTCGGTAGCCAGCATGCGCTGCGCGGTGCTGGCGGTTTCCTCGAACAGGGTCTGGCCCAGCTGCAGGTTCAGTTGAAAAACTTGCTGCAGAGAGCGTGAGATCGTTTGCGATATGTCGTTGAAAAATGCGGTCTGTGCATCGAGGTGCGAACGCACGGCTGGATTGACGGATTGGGAAAATGGGTACATGAATTACCTTTTTTAAGGTGCAATGATGTGGAGTTGCGGCGCGCCTGACGCGATGTGTTTGACAGGTCTGGCGGGAATGGCAGCACAGCAAAGGCTGTCTGGGAGAGGACGATCACCGAAGATCGCGGTTGACCATCACACTATGCGCTCTTTTTCGCGTGTGTGCGGCTGGTTTGCAGATGTATTTTTGTGAAGTAGCAAGCGGCAATACATTACGCTGAAATGCATCTACCAAAAAACCCGGCCGATACGGGGCGGGATCGGCATTCTTCCGCATCCTTGCCGCTGCTCTGGCATGGCAACTCACCGATCAGTCCGCCACCGGTTGCCGGCGCGGCTGCCGGTGTCAGGCGACATGGAACAGGACGGCGATGTAGTGGCACATACTGCCGGCCAGGACAAAGAGATGCCAGATCCCGTGGCCGTTACGCACCTTGTGATCGGTCGCATAGAAGGCAATGCCGGCCGTATAGAACAGCCCGCCGGCCGCCAGCCAGGCAAAGCCGGCGCGGCCGAGCGCATCGACCAGAGGCCCGATACCGATGACGGCAAGCCAGCCCATCATCAGATAGATCACGAGCGACAGAACGCGTGCCCCCCTGGCGGTCCGGATCTCCTGGACGATGCCGAACACGGCCAATGCCCACACCACGCCGAACATGGTCCAGCCGAGGCTGCCACGCAGCGTGACCAGGGTGAAGGGTGTATATGTGCCGGCGATCAGGAGATAGATGGCGCAATGATCCATTTTGCGTAGCACGTCCTTGGCCGCACCGCGCAGACAGTGGTAGAGGGTGGAAGTCAGGTACAGCAGCAGGAGCAGGAACGCGTAGACGCTGCAGCTCACGATCTTCCACGGATCGCCGCCGAGCGCTACCACGACGACCAGGAGCGCGCCGCTGCAGGCCGCGAGAACCGCACCCACGGCGTGGGAGATGCTGTTGAAACGTTCACCGTAATACATGTTCGTTCACTCCATGCTGCGCAACAGGAGCAAGGCCCGAGCGGAGTCCGCCCGGACGGCACGGCCTTCCCCGGCCTGACATGACACCATGCGCCCGGCAGCCTGCGCACGCGAGAAAACGCGTCGACGGTGCATGCGGCGTGGACGCTTGCAGTGTGCTTACACCGCTACAACCGGCCGTCCCTGGGCCTCGCCCGGAAAGACGCCAGCGGAACCGTTGGAAACCCGCTGGCTGTCATCCACCGGCATGCAGCATCGCACGCATCTGGTCGGCGTCGACAGGCTTGCTGAAGAAGTAGCCCTGTCCTTCGGCACAGCCATGCCACTTGAGAAAGTCCAGTTGCGCCGCGTTCTCGATGCCTTCCGCGATGACACGCTGGCGCAGGCTCCTTCCCATGCCGATCACGGCGCTCACGATGGCGCCGTTGCCGCCCGCATTTCCATCGATCGCCCTGACGAAGGACTGGTCGATCTTGAGCACATCGATCGGAAACTCATTCAGGTAACTCAGGCTGGAGTAGCCGGTGCCGAAATCATCGACGGCGATCTGCACGCCCATCGCCTTGAATTTCGCCAGCAAACCGGAGCTGGCCGCGACGTCACGCATCAGCACGCTTTCGGTCAGTTCCAGCTGCAGCCAGGCCGGATCGACGCCGGTCGCCTCGAAGATGGCAAGCGCATGGTCGAAAAAGTCCCGGTGACGAAACTCCATGGCGGACACATTGACCGCGATCGACACCGGCGCCAACCCGCTCTCGCGCCAGCGCACCGCTTGCGCACAGGCTTCTCGCAATACCCACCGTCCCAGGGGAATGACCAGGCCGCACTCCTCGGCAATGTGAATGAAGCGATCCGGCAGTACCAGTCCCCATTCAGGGTGCTTCCAGCGCAGCAGGGCTTCGACGCCGGTGATCGTTCGGTTCTCCAGGTCCAGCTTCGGCTGGTAGTGGAGCACGAACTCCGAGCGTTCGAGCGCAAGGCGTAGGCTACTTTCGATCAGTTGACGCTCGACAGCGCGCGCATTCATATCATGGCGAAAGAACTGGTAAGCATTCCGGCCACGCTCCTTGGCGTAGTACATGGCGGTATCGGCGTTCTTGATCAGGGCTTCGGCATCCACGCCGTCGAGCGGAAACACGCTGATGCCGATACTCGTGGACGTATGCAGTTGATGCCCATCGATCAGGAAAGGGGTCGACATGGCGATCAGGATCTTCTCGGCCGCCAGCGCCGCGTCCTGCGGACGCCGCTCGTCGGCCAGCAGGACGACGAATTCATCGCCGCCGTGGCGGCTGACCGTGTCGGACGAGCGCACACAGCCGAGCAGGCGCCCGGCCACGGCTTGCAGCAAGTCGTCGCCGACGGCATGGCCGAGGGAGTCGTTGATGTGCTTGAATTTGTCCAGATCAAGAAAGAGGAGCGCCGGACAGGTGTTGCTGCGCCTGGCCGATGCGATGGCCTGGGTGATGCGGTCGTTGAGGAGGACACGGTTGGGCAGGTTGGTGAGGAAATCGTGCTGGGCAAGATGCTTCATCTTCGCGCTCAGGGCGACCGCATCGGAAATATCTCTGAAAACCATGACGGCGCCCACGAGCTGTCCGTCCCAATCGAAGATCGGTGCGGCCGAGTCTTCGATCCTCCTGCGCTTGCCATGGCGGTCCACCAGGACGACTTCCCCGGCCAGGCTTTCGACCTGGCCCGCTTGCAGCACGGCTTCCACGGGATTGACGACCGGACCGCCGTCATCGCCGTCGACGATGACGAGTACGTCCGAGATCGGCCGCCCCTTGGCTTCGTCGCGCTCCCATCCGGTCATCACCTCGGCGGCGATGTTCAGGTAGTCGACGCGCCCATGCATGTCGACCGAGATCACGGCGTCGCCGATCGAGTTCAGCGTAATCTCGGCGCGCGCCTGGACGGCGTACAACTTCTGCTCGACCCGCATGCGCTCGATTACGTTGCGCAAGGACTGCGGCACCAGGTTATTGTCGAAGTAGCCCTTCGAGAGCCAGCCCTGTGCGCCGCGCTGGACCGCCTCCCTGCCGTCCGCCTCTTGCTCGAGCGCGCACAGCGTCATGATCGGTGTATGGGGCGCTACCGCGTGAACCTGCTCGAAGCCGGCCAGGCCGAGGCTGTCCGGCAGGGTCAAGTCCAGCAGGATCGCATCGATCCCGCTCTGCTCGATGCGTTGCAGGCCGTCTGCCAGGGTCGAGGCGTCCTCCACGACAAAGGGGCCGTCGGAGGCGGCGCCCAGGGCTTGCCTGAGGGTCTGGACATCGTCAGGGTCGGGCGAGATGATGAGGATCCGGTTCGACACGCTGCCTCCATGAATTTTCCCAACCCTTGCCGGCCCGATGCCGGGCCCGATCAACCGAAGCGCCCGGCAATCAGGATCCGTCCGAATGCGGGGACCATGCGGTCCCGGCACCGGTAGGATAGTCCTTGCAGCAGACGGTCGTCCTGTAAGGCATTGCGACGCAAGCCTTCATTGCTTACAACACGTTGCTGGCAGGATCGCGAAGTCCACTTCGCGCAGTGCAACATCTGCCGGATTCCACGATCGTGCGTCCAGGATCTCCGCGTACCGCCTCATGTCATCCGGCTCGATCAGTCCCATGAATGGTGTGGCACACGCTGCTGCGCATCGATACAACGCATGCTAGCACGGCGCACAAGCGCCGTCGCGCGAACGCCCGCACGGCGCGCAAAGAATCTCGCGCATCGCCGGCACCAGCCTCCACATCGGCGTACACTGTCAATTCGGCTCTGCACTACGCTCCGCCTATCCCTCCGGTCGCCGCCGTCTCGCGGCAAGTCGCGAACGCTTCCCCTGGCGACCAGCATCGGCCCGCACGCCGCGGGCTGTACCACGCACCGCGATTCCCCCGGCATCGTCCATGCGAACACAGCGGGCACTCCCGACGCGCCGGCAAGCATGTTTTCATCAATGGCAGCAGGAGGACATCATGCGACACAACCTGAAAGCGGTCTTCGACGACCGCGGCACAGCCCAGCAGGCGCTGGATGAATTGCTGGCTTCCGGATACGCTCGCGCCGACACGGACCTGGTGACCATACCTGGCGTCCGCTCCGGATACGGCGCCGCACCGGCGCCCGGATGGCTGGAGCGCCCCGGGACAGCGTCCGCGCGCCTGCTATCCCGCCTCGTTGGCCAGGCCCACACACGCCCGGCGCCCGATCCGCAGCCCGATACGGTCGACAGCCATGTCCTTACCCTGTCGACCGATTCCGCCGAGGAAGCGGAACGCGCCGCCTCCGTGGTCTCCGGCTTCATGCATCTCTGCAGCGATGAGGCCGGGACGAGCGTATCGGCCAAGCGGGCGGACATGGCATACGTCGCCCATCGGCGTGCCGCCGGGCCGGGAACGCTGGAATTCTCGACACGCGAGCTCAGCCACTATTTCGGGAAGCAGGCTACCGGTGACATGTCCATCATCCGCACGACTTACCGGGACCCGATGCTGCAGGCAGGGCATCGCCCAGGCCCGGCGCCCGACGATGAGGTATCGCAGGACAGGCATACCGGCCTGCACGGTATCGACGCGGCTTCGGGCGCCGACATGAAGCTATCGCGGGAAACAGGCGATGCGGCCAGAACTGGCTGGAACGCGTCCAGGCTGGCCGGCCGCCACGGACGGGACAGCACGAACCCGGAGACCGACGACGACAGCTGGCATCGGAGTCACTGGAGCACAAGTGCCGCCGACGGCGCTGGTGAGGCTGGGCTCACCCGCGGTCTTTCCACGCTAGGGGACGCACCTGTACCAGGGTATCCAGGCACGCCCACGGCCTGGGAGAACTTCGTGGATGCCCTCAAGTACGGCTGGGACAGGACCGGGATCGGCCGGGCGCTGGATGAAACCGACTACCGACTTCATCACGCCCACACCTACCCCGGCACGAATTACGGCGATCTTGCCCCGGTTTACCGCTACGGCCACAATGTGCACCGCCGGGATGTGTTCCAGGGCCGTGCCTGGGACGATGTGGAAGGCGAGCTGCGGGCCGAATGGGAGTGCGGCCATCGTGAGGGCAAGCCGGCGACCTGGGACAATATGAAGGCGGCCATGCACCACGGCTGGGACCGGTTGAAGAACTGAGCGGGCGGCACGGGCCGGAAATCCACCCCGTCCGACACGGTTCCGGTTCCGAAGCCGGAAAAGGTTACACTAGAGGCAAGAACTGGAGTCGTCCCGCCTGGACTTCTGTCCATGGTGCAGCCCGTTCTATGGCAGTGCCCGCCGGCACGGAAGAGAGAAGAATGGAATTCACGAATGAAATCACGCTAGAGGGCGTGGTGTACTGCTTTGAGAAATTCGAACGGGTTGCTGAGGCGCATGCATGGATCGGCGCGAATGGCTGCAATACCACGCGGTTCCGAAATGCATTTCCAGATGCGCGTCCGGTGAGCACGCACCCTTATGGCTCGGGCGGCCAGCGCGACAAATAAATTGGCCGCGCTGGCCGGCAGCTGACCCGTCACCGCCACATCGGGCTTGCCCTGGTCGACCACGATGGCGGCAAAGTGCGCTGCGGGACGGCCTTCCATGGCCGTGGCCGGGACGAGGTCGGAAGCGCGCCGCGCATCGGGCAGCGGCCGCAACGAAAGGAACACGCTCCCGGTGTGGCGTTCGCCAGCCCATCGGGCGCTGCCGGGTTCCGCGATGTTATTGAGTTATGATCGGCCGGATAGCCAGTCCTTCACCGTCCCGATGAAACAGTTCACCCTGACGCAACACTCCTTCCTGCTCCTGCTGGGGCTCGTAACCGTCGCCTTCTTCTGGATCCTGCTGCCATTCTCGGGAGCAGTGTTCTGGGGCGTTGTTCTCGCGATCGTGTTCGGCCCTCTGCACGAGCGGCTGCTGGCGGCCTTTGGAGAGCGGCCCAATGCGGCGGCTCTCGCGACCCTGATCCTGATCGTCCTAATGGTGATCCTTCCGGTGACGCTGATTGCAGCAGCCCTGGTCGACCAGGCACTTGGCCTCTACGCCATGGTCAGCACCGGCCAGCTCGACTTCGATGGCTTGCTGCGGCGCACAGTGGGGGGTCTGCCGGGATGGCTGGCATCCCTGCTGGAACGCTACGAGTCGACCATCATGGATACGCTGCGCGACAAGCTGACCGCCGGCGTCGCCCAGGCCAGCCAGCTGGCGGCCCGCTATGCGGTCAACGTCGGCCGCAACGCCCTGAACTTCCTCGTCAGCATGGCCGTGATGCTCTACCTGCTGTTCTTTCTGTTCCGCGACGGTCGTACGATCACGGCACGCATCAAGCGCGCCGTACCCCTGAGTTCACACTACAAGAAGCCCTTGTTCGACAAATTCGTGACCGTGATCCGGGCCACGGTGAAGGGCAACGTCCTGGTGGCGATGGCCCAGGGCGCGCTGGGTGGCCTGATTTTCTGGTTCCTCGACGTTCCCGCGCCTGTGCTGTGGGCCGTTGTGATGAGTTTCCTCTCGCTACTGCCGGCCATCGGCGCCGCCCTCATCTGGGGTCCCGTAGCAGCCTATTTCCTGTTCTCGGGGGCGGTCTGGCAAGGCGCGGTCCTGGCACTGTACGGCGTGCTGGTCATCGGACTGGTGGACAATCTGCTCCGCCCCTTCCTGGTGGGCAAGGACACCAAATTGCCGGACTACCTCGTGCTGCTGTCCACGATCGGCGGCATGGCGCTATTTGGATTGAACGGCTTCGTGATCGGGCCCGTGATCGCAGCGCTGTTCATCGCCGCGTGGAGCCTGTTTGCCGGCGCCGAAGAGTTCCATGGGGAGTGATTGAGGCCGGCAACGATTCCGCAGTACGTCGACATCGCCGCAGCTTGATCAGGGTCCGTACCCTCATGGCCGCCTTGTTTGATGGGGGGGTTACTGCATCGGCCGGGCACGGGCTTACATTGTGATCGCGAGGTTCAACACGGCGTCGCGCTGGTGCGCAAACAGGTCGTAGGCCTGTTCGATATCATCCAGCTTGAAGCGATGGGTCACCATGGGTTCCAGGTCGCCCCGTCCCGATGCGACCACGTTCATCAGCCGGCGCATTCGCTCTTTGCCACCCGGGCACAGGGTCGTGACGATACGGTGGTCGCCCAGGCCAGCCGCGAACGCATCAAGCGGCAAACTGAACTTTCCTGAATAGACGCCAAGGCTGGAGAGCGTGCCACCGGGCTTCAGCGCGCGCAGGCAGCGCTCGAACGTCTGCTGTGTGCCGAGCGCCTCGATGGCGATGCCCACCCCGCGCCCGCCGGTCAGGCGCATGATCTCGGAAACGGATCGGCCTTGGTATCGTCGATGACGACATCGGCCCAGCCGCTTCGATGCGGCCAGGCGCGCTGCCACTGCTCGCGACAATCGATCATGGTCAAGTACGCGCGCTCGGCCGGCTTCATGCAACGGCCGCTTACCGACACGCTGGTGTGGATGCGCATGCCTGGAGACGTCGCTCACCATCGCTGATGCCACGCTGGCGTGCTTCGTTGCGGGCGCCTGGCTGGCGCCGAGAGCCACATCGGAGCGTGGCCATGACCAGGAGCGAGGCGACGCGTGACCAGAAAAATGCAGCGGCCGAAGCCCGAAGAAAGATGCGTGTCAGGGAGGAGGACTGAGTAAAAAGAATTGCCGGCATAGCCGGCAATTTTCACTTCTGATTTGGATCAATACCCGATGCGCGGGTAAAGGATAACTGGAGGCGAGGACGGGAGTCGAACCCGTCTAGACGGCTTTGCAGGCCGCTGCATAACCGCTTTGCTACCTCGCCAGAAGATAGTGTAGATCTGCTGAGCCGGCCGGTTATGTGCCGCATCAACAGGAGAAGGAAAAGTCTTCTCGGAATTCTGGAGCGGGAGAAGAGTCTCGAACTCTCGACCTCAACCTTGGCAAGGTTGCGCTCTACCAACTGAGCTACTCCCGCTTAGGAGTACAACGTATTTTTGTAAAACCTTTGGAGCGGGAGAAGAGTCTCGAACTCTCGACCTCAACCTTGGCAAGGTTGCGCTCTACCAACTGAGCTACTCCCGCATTGGAGTCTTACTGTATTGCCGCGCCAGCGTGAACTGGAGCGGGAGAAGAGTCTCGAACTCTCGACCTCAACCTTGGCAAGGTTGCGCTCTACCAACTGAGCTACTCCCGCGTACAAGACATCGATTATCGCAAACTTTTGACATTTTTTCAAGATTGCTGCCTTCTGCAATCTGGAGCGGGAGAAGAGTCTCGAACTCTCGACCTCAACCTTGGCAAGGTTGCGCTCTACCAACTGAGCTACTCCCGCTTTGTCTTTCGTCTACTGCGATGTTGTCGCAACAGGCAGGCATTATAGAGATTCTATTCTGTACGTCAAGGATGCCACGGAACAAATTACATGGTCCCGGCTTTTTCCTTGATCAGGGGCCAGGCGCGGCGCAGGTAGTACAGCATCGACCAGACCGTCAGCACGCCCGCGATCCACAGCAGGTACTCGCCCCAGTAGTGGGTGTCGAGCGTGTCGAGCAGGCGGTCGTGGAACAGCAGCATCGGGATGGCGGTCATCTGGGCGGCGGTCTTGATCTTGCCGAGCGAGCTGACGGCCACCGACTTGCGGGCGCCGATCTCGGCCATCCATTCGCGCAGGGCCGAGATGGTGATCTCGCGGCCGATGATGATGAAGGCGATGATGGCGTTGACCCGGTCGAGCTGGACCAGCACCAGCAGCGCGCCGGCCACCATCAGCTTGTCGGCCACCGGGTCGAGGAAGGCGCCGAAGGCCGAGGTCTGGTTCCAGCGGCGCGCCAGGTAGCCGTCGAACCAGTCGGTGATGGCGGCCACGATGAACACCAGGGTCGAGGCCAGGTTGCGGTCGGCCAGCGGCAGCCAGTGGGTGGGCAGGTAGTAGACACCGACAACCAGGGGAATGAGCGCGACGCGTAACCAGGTCAGGAGGATCGGGATGTTGAAAGGCATATGAGAACTGATTACCGTGGAAAATGCTTGCGCCGCTAGTCTACATGGGTATTGCTTGTTGGACTAGGTAGCTCGTCTGTATGGGGTGGATGGATGCGGGGTGGGTGGGCTGGCAAACTTGGGTCCCCGCCTGCGCGGGGATGACGTTTGAACGCAGCGGACTACGGACGTAGTACATGCCCACAGCTTAGAAACCGTCATTCCCGCCGCTGGCGGCAATGACTCCCCGCGCAGGCGGGGGACCCAAGTTAGTCGCGCAGCCGACAAACAAAAACCGGGGCATACGCCCCGGTCCCCGACATCAATGCAGCTGCCGGTAAATCTCCTCCGCCAGCGTGCTCGAAATGCCCTCCACCGTCATCAGGTCCTCCACGCTGGCGTCGATCACCCCGCGCAGGCCGCCGAAGCGCGCCAGCAGCTTCTGGCGGCGCTTGGCGCCGATGCCTTCGATCTCTTCCAGGCGCGAGGCCTGGCGGGCCTTGGCGCGCTTGGCGCGCATGCCGGTGATGGCGAAGCGGTGCGCCTCGTCGCGGATCATGGCCACCAGCATCAGCGCGGCCGATTCCTTGCCCAGCTCCTTGGGCGCGCGGCCGTCGGCGAAGATCAGGGTTTCCAGGCCCACGCGGCGGCCCTCCCCTTTCGCCACGCCGACGATCATCGAGATGTCCAGGCCGAGCTCCTCGAACACCTGGCGCGCCATCTCGACCTGGCCCTTGCCGCCGTCCACCAGCACGATGTCGGGCATCACGCCCTCGCCGTTGGCCACCCGCTCATAGCGGCGCGTGAGCACCTGGCGCATCGCGGCGTAGTCGTCGCCCGGCGTGATACCGTTGATGTTGAAGCGGCGGTATTCGCCGTTCTGCATCTGGTGGTGGTGGAACACCACGCACGAGGCCTGGGTCGCTTCGCCCGCCGTGTGGCTGATGTCGAAGCATTCGATGCGCAGGGCTTCCAGGTCTTCGTTGTCCAGCTCGAGCACGTCGGCCAGGGCGGTGGTGCGCGCCTGCTGCGAGCCTTGCTCCGACAGCAGCCGCGCCAGCGCGATCTCGGCGCCTTTACACGCCATCTCCAGCCACTGGCGGCGCTGGCCCTGGGGCTGGAACACCAGGTTGATGCGGTGGCCACATTGCTCGGCCAGGGCCATGATCAGCTCCGGCTGGTCGAACTCGATGTTCAGGACCAGGGTGCCCGGGATGAACTGGCCCGCGTAGTGCTGGGCCAGGAAGGCGCACAGCACCTCGACCTCGATCGGGCATTCCCCGAGCGACTCGCCGACGTGGGTCGGGAAGTAGGCGCGGTCGCCCAGGTGGCGCCCGCCGCGCACCATCGCCAGGTTGACGCAGGCGCGGCCGCCCTGCACGGTCACGGCGATCACGTCGACGTCGGCGTCGCCGGTGGTCTCCATGCTCTGGGCGTGCAGCACCTTCGACAAGGCCTGGATCTGGTTGCGGATCGCGGCCGCCTTCTCGAACTTGAGCTCCATGGCGAAGCCCTGCATTTTCTGCTCCAGGTCCTGCAGCACCTCGGTCTGGCGACCGCGCAGGAAGCGCGCGGCGTTGTCGACGTCGCGCTTGTAGTCGTCGGGCGCGATGAGATTGACGCAGGGCGCGCTGCAGCGGCCGATCTGGTGCAGCAGGCAGGGACGCGTGCGGTTGCTGTAGACGCTGTCCTCGCAGGTCCGCAGCATGAACACCTTCTGCAGCAGCTGCATCGATTCCTTGGCCGCCCAGCCGCTCGGGAAAGGCCCGAAATACTGGTTCTTCTTGTCCAGCGATCCGCGGTAGTAGGACATGCGCGGCGCATCGCCGCTGGAGATCTTGATGTAGGGGTAGGATTTATCGTCGCGGAACAGGATGTTGTAGCGCGGCTTGAGACTCTTGATCAGGTTGTTTTCCAGGATCAGGGCCTCGGCCTCGCTGCTGGTCACCGTGGTTTCGAGGTTCGCGATCTGCGCCACCATCATCGCGATGCGCGGACTCGACAGGGTCTTCTGGAAGTAGCTCGACACCCGTTTCTTGAGGTTGCGCGCCTTGCCGACGTAGAGCACCCCCTGGTTGGCGTCCAGGTAGCGGTAGACGCCCGGCAGGTCGGGCAGCTTGGCGACCGTCGCCAGCACCTGCTCGCGCGCGGTGACGCTGGGCTGCACGCCCTCCTCGCTGTCCTTGCTGATGGTCGCCGCCATTTCCTCCTTGCGCGCCTGCCAGGCGTCGGGACGCACGCGCGGCGCGGACGCCTCCTTGGCCTTGCCCTTGCCCGCGCGTGCCGGTTTGGCCGGGACAGCCGGCATGGCTGCGCCCGAGGCGGCCGCATAGGCGACCGGCGCTTCCGCCACTTCGTTGGATGGCGCCGGCTGCTCCGGCGGGACTGGTGGCTGTACTTCCTTGGTCACTGGCGTTCTACTCGGTTGGGGCCTGGGTCACGATCACGAAGGCGACCCCGTAGTCGGCTTCGTCGCTGATCGAGACCTGGGCGCTGAGGCGGTTGGCGCGCATGAATTCTTCCAGGGCGCCGCTGCAGACGATCGTCGGCTTGCCGCTCGGGGCGTTCAGCATCTGCATCGAGCGCCAGGTCATGGGCATGCGCATGCCCAGGCCGATGGCTTTCGAGAAGGCTTCCTTGGCCGAGAACCGGGTGGCCAGGAAGCGCAGGCCGCGCACGGCGTTCTTGGCGCTGCGCGCGTGGTATTTTTCCAGCTCCTGCGGGCCGAGGATCTTCTCGGCGAAGCGCGGGCCGCTGCGTGCGAGGGCGGCCTCGACACGCGAGATCTGGACGATGTCGGTGCCGATGCCGTAGATCACATCAGGCTCCCGCTTTGCCCGCATATTGAACACCGAGGCGCGCGGCGACCATGATCGCCTTCATCTCGCGCACCGCGCTCTCCCAGCCCGCGAACAAGGCGTGGGCGACGATCGCGTGGCCGATGTTCAGCTCGTGGATGTCGCGGATCGCGGCCACCGGCTGCACGTTGGTGTAATGCAGGCCGTGGCCCGCGTTCACGCGCAGGCCGCGCGTCACGCCGGCGTGCACGCCGGCCTCGATGCGTTCCAGTTCGCGCAGGGCTTCCTCGCCTTCCGCCTCGGCATAACGGCCGGTGTGCAGCTCGATCACGGTCGCGCCCACCGCGCGCGAGGCTTCGATCTGCTGTTCGTCGGCGTCGATGAACAGCGATACGCGGATGCCTTCGGCCTTGAGCTGCCGGACCGCTGCTTCGACTTCCTTGTAGTGGCGCACCACGTCCAGGCCGCCCTCGGTGGTGACTTCCTCGCGCCGTTCCGGCACCAGGCAGACGTCCTGCGGCTTCACCTGGCAGGCGAAGTCGATCATCTCGCGCGTCACCGCCGCTTCCAGGTTCATGCGGGTGGCCAGCTGCGGGCGCAGGGCCAGCACGTCGGCGTCCTTGATGTGGCGGCGGTCTTCGCGCAGGTGCAGGGTGATCAGGTCGGCGCCCGCCTGCTCGGCCAGCAGCGCGGCGCGGATCGGGTCCGGATACACGGTGCCGCGGGCGTTGCGCACGGTGGCGATGTGGTCGATGTTCACGCCCAGGTCGATCACCGGGCCGGCGGGGTGCAGGAAGCTCATAGTGTTGGCTAAGGGTTGTCTATAACTGCATCAAATCGATCAAGATCTGGCGCGTGTTGAGCGGTTGCCCGCCCAGGTGGTGCGCCAGCAGGAAGCGCATCAGCTGCTTGCTTTGCGCCTGGGTGGCCGGATCGGCATAGTCGTCGCGCTCCAGGTCGAGCAGGCATTTGCCGCTCACCACGGGCCAGACGTCGCCGGCGAGGGCGGCGCGCGGGCCGCGTTCCGGATCCACCACATAGCTGCCGCCCGGCTCGACCGGCGCGCGCGTGGTGGTGCAGCGGCCCAGGTCGGCGGCAACGCCTGTTTCCTTAAGTAAGGCCCTTTCGAACTTTCGCAAGACGATTTGCGCGGGTTCGCCGTGGGCCAGCTGGTTCAGGGTCGAGACGTAGTGATCGAACAGGGCCGGATGCTTGTCGTCGCGCGCCAGCAGCTTGACCAGCAGTTCGTTCAGGTAGAAACCGCACAGCAGCGCGGTTTTTTCCAGGGGCAGCATGCCGCCCACCCATTCGGCGTCGATCAGGGTGCGCAGCTCGGACTTGCCGCTGAAGGAGACCGAGAGCGGCTGGAAGGTCTGCAGGACGCCGCGCAGCTTCGACAGCGGACGCTTGGCGCCCTTGGCGACCAGGCCCACGCGGCCATGGTCGCGCGTGAACATGTCGACGATGAGGCTGGTTTCCTTGTAGGGATAGCTGTGCAGCACGAAGCCGGGCTGGCCCACCACCCTGCCCTCGCGCACCGGAGTGCGCGGCTTGATGCGCCGGTCCGGCTGCAGGGCGGACTGTGCTGCGGACTGTGCTGCCGGCTGCCCCGCGGGCGCAGGCGCGTCCGCCGCGGGCGGCGCCATCAGTTCGTGCGCGTCGTCGAGGTCGTCGTTGGTGGGCATGGGTGCGTGGCGGTCCCCCTGCGGCGCTTACTCGTAGCCGTAGGCGCGCAGGCCCGCTTCGTTGTCGGCCCAGCCGGACTTGACCTTGACCCAGATTTCCAGGTACACGGGGCCGCCGAACAGCTTTTCCATGTCCAGGCGCGACTGGGTCGAGATTTCCTTCAGGCGGGCGCCCTTGTTACCGATGATCATGGACTTGTGCGTGTCGCGCTCGACCAGGATGGCGGCAAAGATGCGGCGCAGGTTGCCCTCCTGCTCGAACTGCTCGATCAGGACCGTGCTGGTATAGGGAAGCTCGTCGCCCAGCAGGCGGAACACCTTTTCGCGCACGATCTCGGCGGCCAGGAATTTCTCGCTGCGGTCGGTGATGTCGTCCGGCCCGAAGATCGGTTCATTCTCAGGCAGGTGGCGCTTGATCTCGGCTTCCAGGGCATCGACCTGGAAGCGCAGCTTGGCCGAGACCGGCACCACGGCCGCGAAGTCGCGCAGCGCGGCGATCTTTTGCGCGAAGGGCATCAGCACGGCCTTGTCCTTGACGCGGTCGGACTTGTTGATCACCAGGACCACCGGCACGTTCTTGGGCAGCAGGTTCAGCACCTGCTCGTCGGCCGGGCCGAAGGTGCCCGCTTCGACCAGGAACAGGATCACGTCGGACGAAGTCAGCGTGTTCGAGACGGTCTTGTTGAGCGTCTTGTTCAGGGCGTTGGCGTGGCGGGTCTGGAAGCCCGGGGTGTCGACGTAGATGTACTGGGCGTCGTCGCGGGTCTGGATGCCGGTGATGCGGTGGCGCGTGGTCTGGGCCTTGCGCGAGGTGATCGACACCTTGGCGCCGATCAGCACGTTCATCAGGGTCGACTTGCCGACGTTGGGACGGCCGACGATGGCGATATAGCCACAGCGGAAAGCTTCTTGGGTGCTGCTCATGAGGTGGTTCCTGGTTGTTCTGCTGGCGCCGCCGCCTGGGCCGGCGCATCGCCCTGGACGGTGGCGATGCCCGCCAGCTTGAGCTGGGCGGCGCGGGGTTTGGTCTTGCGGCCGCCGGACGGCTTGTTCAAGGCTTGCTGGGCGACTTCGAGGGCGAGTCGGGCGGCGGCCTGCTCGCCGGCGCGGCGGCTGCCGCCGCGGCCGAAGACCTGGATATTCAGCTTGGGCACCAGGCATTCGACTTCGAATTCCTGGCTGTGGGCGGCGCCGTGGGTAGCCACCACGTTATAGGTCGGCAGCGAGATCTTTTTGCTCTGCAGGAACTCCTGCAGCAGGGTCTTGGCATCCTTGCCCAGGGTGGACGGATCGACCGTCTCCAGCATCGGGATGTAGAAGGCGCGGATCACGTCGCGCGCGGCGTCGAAGCCGGTGTCGAGGAAGATCGCGCCAAGCAGGGCTTCCAGGGTGTCGGCCAGGATCGAGGGACGGCGGAAGCCTCCCGACTTGAGCTCGCCCTCGCCCAGGCGCAGGAACTGCGACAGTTCCAGCTTCTGGGCGATCTCGAACAGCGCCTGCTGCTTGACGAGGTTGGCGCGCAAGCGCGACAGGTCGCCTTCGTCAAGCTTGGTGAAGCGTTCGTACAGGATCGAGGCCACGACGCAGTTCAGGATCGAGTCGCCCAGGAATTCCAGGCGCTCGTTATGCAAACTGCTGTGGCTACGGTGGGTCAGGGCTTGCTGCAGCAGCCCGGCATCCCGAAACGTATACCCCAAGCGTGTTTGCAATAACTGAAGATTCATTGTCGATGCCGTCTCTCGCCCGGCCTGTGCCGGGTCCTTTCGTGTTTTACTGATCGGTGTCGGCGGCCGCCGCCACGCCGCTCGGGTCGGTGGTGCCGGCGAAGTCGATCACAAGGCTGACGTTGCCCGCCAGCGGCACCCGCTTCTCGTAGGCGAAGCTGACTTCCGGCTCGCCGCCGTCGCGCGTGATCACCAGGTCGCGACCGCGCACGGCGTCCACGTCGTTGATGCCGGCGTTACGGTCGAAGGCCGCCTGCATCTCGCGCACCGTGCCGCCCGCTTCCTTGGCCTTGACGATGGCGTCCTTGACCGCGTTGTATTCAAGATAAGCCGGAATCAGCTTGAGGGCGAACACCGCCGCGATGCCGAGCACGACCAGCACGGCGATCAGGCCGGTCAGGGATACGCCCCGCTCGGCCCCTACGAAATACTGCTTGCTGCTTACCTTGCTAAACTGCATGTTTGCTCCCCGCGTCAACGGATGCCGCCAACCCGGCTCGGCTGGCTGAAGTTCATCCAAACGACGATCGCCTTGCCAACGATGTTCTTGTCCGGAACGAAGCCCCAGTAGCGGCTGTCCTGGCTGTTGTCTCGGTTATCGCCCAACATCAAATAGTTGCCTTCCGGTACGATACAGGTAAATTTATCGTAGGAATAGTCACATGCTGCGCGATGCGGGAAGTTCTCGACATTGCCGAGATCGAGCGTGGGCCGGTTTTCGGTGTTCAGGATGCGGTGTGCGGTCTCGCCGTCCTTGCCCGGGAGCTTTTCCACCAGCTGCTTGTGGTAGACCGGGTGCTGGTCGTCCAGGTAGTCGTCCAGCGGCGTGTACTCGACCGGCTTGCCGTTCACCGTCAAGCGCTTGTTCTCGTAGGTGATTTTATCACCCGGGACGCCAACGACGCGTTTGATGTAATCCTGGCTCATGTCCTTCGGGTACTTGAACACCATCACATCGCCACGCTGGGGATCATTGATCTGGATGATCTTTTTATTAATGATCGGCAGGCGGATGCCATAGGTGTACTTGTTCACCAGGATGAAGTCGCCCACCAGCAGGGTCGGCACCATCGACGAGGACGGGATCTTGAACGGCTCCCACAGGAAAGAGCGCAGCACGAAGACCAGGGCGATCACCGGGAAGAAGCTGCCCGAGTACTCGATCCAGGTCGGCTGGCGCAGGATGCCCTGCTCGATCGCATGGCGGCTGCCGTTGCTGTCGACCTTGATGCCGTCCGCCACCAGCTTGGCGGTGCGGGCATCGTATTCGGCCAGGGCGGCGTCGGCCTTGCGGCGGCGCTGCTTGGCCAGGTAGAACACATCCAGGCACCAGATAATGCCCGTGATGACCATCGCGACGAACAGGATCAGGGCAAAGTTGCCCAGGATGGGTTGCAGGTTCATTATTTTTCTTCCACCTGGAGGATGGCCAGGAAGGCTTCCTGCGGAATCTCCACGGAACCGACCTGCTTCATGCGTTTCTTACCGGCCTTCTGCTTTTCGAGCAGCTTCTTCTTGCGGCTGACGTCGCCGCCGTAGCACTTGGCCAGCACGTTCTTGCGCAGCGCCTTGACGTTCTCGCGCGAGATGATGGTGGCGCCGATCGCGGCCTGGATCGCCACGTCGAACATCTGGCGCGGGATCAGTTCGCGCATCTTGGCGGCGACCTGGCGGCCGCGATAAGGCGCGTTGGCGCGGTGCACGATGATCGCCAGCGCGTCGACCTTCTCGCTGTTGATCAGCATGTCGACCTTGACGACGTCGGCGGCGCGGTTTTCCTTGAACTCGTAGTCCATCGAGGCATAGCCGCGCGAGGTCGACTTCAGGCGGTCGAAGAAGTCCAGCACGATCTCGGCCATCGGGATCTCGTAGTGCAGCTTGACCTGGCGGCCGTGGTAGGCCATGTCCATCTGCACGCCGCGCTTGCCGTTACACAGGGTCATCACCGAGCCCACGTATTCCTGGGGCATGTACAGGTTGACGTCGACGATGGGCTCGCGCACTTCGTTGATCTTGGACGGCTCCGGCATCTTGGACGGGTTGTCGACGCGGACGATCGAGCCGTCGCGCATCTCGACCTCGTAGACCACGGTCGGGGCGGTCGTGATCAGGTCCATGTCGAATTCGCGCTCGAGGCGTTCCTGCACAATTTCCATGTGCAGCAGGCCCAGGAAGCCGCAGCGGAAGCCGAAGCCCAGCGCCTGCGAGACTTCAGGCTCGTACATCAGGGCGGCGTCGTTCAGCTTCAGCTTTTCGAGCGAGTCGCGCAGGGCGTCGTACTGGTTGGCCTCGACCGGGAACAGGCCGGCGAAGACCTGGGGCTGGACTTCCTTGAAGCCCGGCAGCGGCGCCGGCGCCGGCTTGTTGGCCAGGGTCACGGTGTCGCCCACCTTGGCGGCGGTCAGCTCCTTGATGCCGGCGATGATGAAGCCCACCTGGCCGGCCGACAGTTCCGGCAGCGAGACCGAGCGCGGGGTGAACACGCCGATGTTCTCGACCAGGTTCACGGAACCGGTCGCCATCAGGAGGATCTTGTCCTTCGGACGCAGGGTGCCGTTGACCACGCGCACCAGCATCACGACGCCGACATAGGGGTCGTACCAGGAGTCGACGATCAGGGCCTGCAGCGGCGCCTCCGGGTCGCCCTTGGGCGGCGGCACCTTGGCGATCAGGGTCTCGAGCACGTCTTCCACGCCCAGGCCGGTCTTGGCCGAGCAGGTGGTGGCGTCGGACGCGTCGATGCCGATCACGTCCTCGATTTCCTTCTTGGCGTTGTCCGGATCGGCGTGCGGCAGGTCGATCTTGTTCAGGATCGGCACCACTTCCACGCCCAGGTCGAGCGCGGTGTAGCAGTTGGCCACGGTCTGGGCTTCCACGCCCTGGCTCGCGTCGACCACCAGCAGCGCGCCTTCGCAGGCCGACAGCGAGCGCGAGACTTCATAGCTGAAGTCGACGTGGCCGGGGGTGTCGATCAGGTTCAGGTTATAGGTCTGGCCGTCGCGCGCCTTGTACTGCAGCGCCGCGGTCTGGGCCTTGATGGTGATGCCGCGCTCGCGTTCCAGGTCCATCGAGTCGAGCACCTGCGCGTCCATCTCGCGCTCCGACAGGCCGCCGCACAGCTGGATGATGCGGTCCGCCAGGGTCGATTTGCCGTGGTCGATGTGGGCGATGATGGAAAAGTTACGTATGTTGTTCATTAACAAAGCTCAAAACCAAAAGGGCCGCACAAGGCCGGCATCCGGGCGCTGCATCAAGCAGCGGAATAGGAAAAAAGCGCCGCGTCGGGGCCGGTTCGGTCCCCAGGCGAGCGCCTGATCGAAAGCGGGAAAAGCAGTTCTCACATGGGCAGAAGCTTTCCGACCCGGCATTTTACCGGATTTCGAGGCAGAAAGCCCGGTTTCCGGGGCGCTGGCGGGGATATCTGCGGGCCGAATCGCTCGAAACAAGGCGTAGGGTCGGCCGGGGCGCGCAGCCGGCGTCGCCGCCGACGCGGTGGTAGCTGGCGGCAAGATCA
>NZ_JBAMDH010000046.1:0-32364 GCF_036961685.1 Massilia sp. DD77 | reverse complement strand
CGGTGCCGGCAGCGGAGGCGGGAGTGGCCTCGGCCGCGGCGGCCTTGGTGCGGCGCTTCGGCTTGGCGGCGACCTCGCCCGCGTCCGCGGGCTTCGAATCGATCGGTTCAGTAGTCATCATTCGTATCTTTATTGTGCAGACCCGGCCCAGCGTCGGCCGCCGTCTCCCGGTCATGAATCGGGACTTCAACAGGTGAAGACATCGTTTCGTCGGCGGGCACGGGGGCATCCGCCTTGTCAAAATTCTCTTTCAGCGCAGCTTCCAGCGCTTCCAGGCTGCGGCCGTCCGGCACATCCGAGATCGGCTGCAGCGGCGGCAACTGGGACAGCGAGGCCAGGCCCAGGTCGTCCAGGAACTGCTTGGTGGTGCCGAGCAGGGCCGGCCGTCCCACCACTTCGCGGTGGCCGACCACGTCGATCCAGCCGCGGTCTTCCAGCATCTTGATGGTCTGCGAGTTGACCGCGACGCCGCGGATCTCCTCGATGTCGCCGCGCGTCACCGGCTGGCGGTAGGCGATGATCGCCAGCGTTTCCAGGGTCGCACGCGAATACTTGGGCGGCTTTTCCGGCGCCAGCCGGTCCAGGTAAGGCTTCATCTCGGGCCGGCTCTGGAAGCGCCAGCCGGAAGCCAGGCTGACGATCTCGATACCCCTGCCCCGCCAGTCCTGGCGCAGTTCCTCGAGCAGGATCTTGATCGTGTCGCCGCCCACGCCGGCGCCGACCTGGCGCCCGTTGGCGTCGACTTCGGCAAACAGCTTCTTCATGCCATGGATCGACATCGGCTCCCGGGCGCACAACAGGGCGGTCTCGAGGACCCGCTTGGCCTCGTCTGTATTCATATCACGATGTCGTCAGGCTCGAATGCAAGGAACATCAAACAAAAACAGATAACAACAAGGGCGTCAGCGGCGCGGCGGAAGGCCGGCGCCGATATCGGCCGTCGAGCGGACGGGCCGCCGCTGCGATCTACTTCGTCGTCAAACTGGAATCAGGAGCCCGGGCTTGGACGCGCCGGGCTGGCATTACGTGGCAGGCAAGGAACCTGCGCAGGCGGCCCGCCTGGTGGCTGGGCTGCTCGCCGTTGATTTTCAAGCGAAACGCTGGATCTGGATCCGCCGGGAGGCCACCGGCCGGGACACACGGGCGCGGGCGGACGACGTCGTTTCTTACAACTGCCGATCATTGTAACCGATAAAACCCGTCCGGGGACAAGGGTTTCGGACGCGCGTCCCCTGGGAATGTGTCAGCCAGACAGTTTTTCCGACAAAATCGCCGATACGCCGATGAAGGCGGGGTACTCGGCGGTGATCACATAGGTCGGTATCTCGCCGAGGTAAGCGGCAAAGCGGCCCTTCTGCTCGAAGCGGCTGCGGAAGGACGAGCGCGCGAAGCGTTCGCCCAGGCGCGGCACGATGCCGCCGCCGATATAGACCCCGCCCTGGGCGCCCAGGGTGACGGCCAGGTTGCCGGCCACGGTGCCCAGCATGCCGCAGAAGGCTTCCAGGGTGGCGTCGCACAGCGCGCACTCGCCCGCCAGAGCGCGGCGCGAGATTTCCGGCGCCGCCAGGCTCTCGCCCGGACGGCCGGCGCGGTCGGCCAGCGCGCGGTAGATCAGCTCCACGCCCGCCCCCGACAGCAGGCGCTCGGCAGAGACGTGCTCGAATTCGCGCCAGGCGTACTGGAGGATGGCGACCTCGAGTTCATTGGCCGGCGAAAAGGTGACGTGGCCACCCTCGCTGCGCAGCGCGGTCCAGCCGGCGCCGCAGGGAACCAGGCCGGAAACGCCCAGGCCGGTGCCGGCGCCCAGCAGGCCCAGCGGCGCGTCCGCTACCGGCGCACCGCCGCCGACCTGCTGCTTCTGGCCGCCCAGGTGGGGCAGCGAACGGGCCAGGGCAGAGAAATCGTTGACCACTTCCAGCACTTCGAAGCCGCATTCGCGGCGCAAGGCCTCGATCGAGAACTCCCAATGATGGTTGGTCATGCGCACATGGTCGCCCACCACCGGGTTGGCGATCGCGATCGCCGCATGGCGCACCGGGCCGGCATGCGCGTCGATCACGGCCGGCGAGGCCAGGTAGGCGCGTACGGCGGCGGCCAGGGTCAGGTGATCCTTGCAGGCCAATACATCGATCAGCTCGATCCGGCCGGGCCCGAACTCCAGGGCGAAGCGCGCGTTGGTGCCGCCGATGTCGGCGAGCAGGCGGGCGCCGCCGGCATGGGTGACGGACGCGGGCGTTGGGCGGTTGGCGGAAGCGGTCATTGCGGATCAAAAAGAAGCGATCACCAAGCTTACTAAACTTTTTGCCGCGACTACAAGAACATTTTGTAGTTTAGGTACATCTTATGCTGAAGGGGGCACAACAGCCGCGGAAAACGGCCAAAAATGTGTAGTAGTCCGACTACTTCGATGTTTCCTAGGGCTGGCGGCTTCGCCGACGCGGTGGCGGCGTGAACGAGATCCGTTGTACGGGCGTGCGAAAGCCGGCGATCCGCGCGTCGGCGGCAGAGCCGCCCACCCTACGGTGAGCACCGGCAGGTGGAGAGACTCAGCAAGTCGCCGGGTCGAGCGACGCGTCCGGATTGTGATGGGCGTTCCACGCATCCAGCCCGCCCTTGAGCGGGCGGGCACGGTGGAAGCCGTTGGCGAGGAACTGCTTGGCCACCTCGGCGGCCGTGACGTCGTTCGGGCAGCTGCAATAAACGACGATGTGGCGGTTGCGGTCGAGCGTGGCCATCAGCTGCGCCGGCTGGCAGGACTGGAACACCAGCGCGCCGGGAATGGCGGCTTCGAGGCCCTGGGCGGTGAGGCTGCGCGCGTCGATGATGAGCGGGTCGTGACCGCCGTCGATCAGCGCCAGCAGCTCGCCCAGCTCGATGCGCTCGATGGCGCTGCGCGCGCGGTGGCGGCGGCGCTCGATGTACTTGGCGACGATGAACAGGCCGAGCAGGGCCAGGACCACCGACAGCGCGGTGCTGCCCATGGTCGAGAGCAGCTCGAGCACGCCGTCGACGCTGTCGTGGAACCAGGTGCCCAGCAGGATGCCGGTGCCGCTCCACAGGGCCGCGCCGGTGATGGAGAAGGCCAGGAACTGGCGGGTATTCGTGCCCATCGCGCCCGACAGCGGCGCGGCGATGGTATTGAAGCCGGGGATGAATTTCGAGACCAGCAGCGACTTGACGCCGAAACGGCGGAAGCGGTCTTCGGTCTGGTTGACGCAGGAATCGGGGGACAGCGAAATCTTGCACAACAGGCGCAGGATGCGCTTGCCGTAGAAGCGCCCGGCGCGGAACCAGAACAAGTCGCAGATCAGGCAGGCGCCCACCGCCGCCATCAGGCACAGCTCCCAGCTGACGCCGCCGTCGACCGCCAGCGCGCCGGCCACGATCAGGATGGGATAGGCGGGAATCGGCAGGCCGAACTGCTCGACAAGGACGATGCCGAACACGATCAGCACGCCGTACATCTGGATCAGGTCGGATAACGGGGGCATCGTTCTATATTAGCCCAATTCCTTGCGGCTCACAGGGAGGCGGCATCTTTCATTTGGCGTATTCGCAACGCTTAATACGGCCGACGCAGGAGGTGGCGCCAACACGTCAGCCCCGCGCCCCCTCCCCGTCGTCCCGGCGAAGGCCGGGACCCAGGTTCGTACCGCATACCTGCTTCGAACGAAAACGATACGCCAGCAAACTTGGGTTCCGGCCGGAACGACGCGGTATGAATACGCTACGCCCCGCGCGGAATCGCCGCCAGCAGCGAGCGCGTGTAGGGATGCCGCGGGTTCCGGTACAGCTCGTCCGCATCCGCCATCTCCACCACGCCGCCCTGGTGCATGACCATCACCTGGTCCGAAATGTACTTCACCACCGACAGGTCGTGCGAGATGAAGATGTAGCTCATCCCGTACTCGTCCTGCAGGTCCTGCAGCAGGTTCAGCACCTGGGCCTGGACCGAGACGTCGAGCGCCGACACCGATTCGTCGCACACCAGGATTTCCGGCTTCATGGTCAGGCAGCGCGCGATCGCGATGCGCTGGCGCTGGCCGCCGGAGAACTCGTGCGGATAGCGGTGGTAGGCCTGCTCGGGCAGCCCCACCCGCTTGAGCAGGTGCTGGGCCATGGCCACCCGCTCGGCGTCGCCGGCGCCGATGCGGTGGATGCGCATCGGCTCCAGCAGGATCTGGCCCACCGTGAAGCGCGGATTCAGCGAGGCATAGGGATTCTGGAAGATGATCTGGATGCGCCGCTTGTAGGGCTGGTAGTCGCGGTCCGACATCGCGACCAGGTCGCGCCCTTCGAACAGGGCGCTGCCGCTTGTCGCGCGGTGCAGGCGCAGCAGGGTGAGTCCGACCGTGGTCTTGCCCGAGCCGGATTCGCCGACCACGCCCAGGGTCTTGCCGCGTCCCAGGGTGAAGGACACGTCCTTGACCGCCTTGAACTCGCGCTTGCCGAACAGGCCTTCGCGCAGCCAGAAGCTCTTGGCCAGGTTCTTCACCACCAGTACCGGCTCGTCCTGGGGCGAGGTGCCGCGGCTGCGCTGCGCCGGGGCCGCCTCGGGACGCGCGCCGCCGCCCAGAAAATCGTCGATGACGGGCAGCCGCACGGGCCGCTCGTCGAGCCTGGGCCGGCAGTGCAGCAGCGCCCGGGTATAGGCATCGGCGGGCGCGCCGAACACCTGGGCCGCCCCCCCTTCCTCGCGCACCACGCCGTGGCGCATCACGATCACGCGGTCGGCGATCTCGCCTACCAGGCCCAGGTCGTGGGTGATGAACAGCACCGCCATCTGGCGCCGCTTCTGCAGGCCGGCGATCAGCTCCATGATCTGTTTTTGAATGGTCACGTCGAGCGCCGTGGTCGGCTCGTCGGCGATCAGGAGCTTGGGCTCGCAGGCGATCGCCATCGCGATCATCACGCGCTGCTGCTGGCCGCCCGACATCTGCGAGGGATAGGCGTCGATCTTGTTCGCGGGGTCGGGAATGCCGACCTCCGCCAGCAGCTCGAGGGTGCGGGCCCGCGCCGCGCGCTTGCCCATGCCCATGTGCAGGCGCAGGACCTCGCCGATCTGGAAGCCCACCGTGAACACCGGGTTGAGCGAGGACATCGGCTCCTGGAAGATCATCGCGATCTCGCGCCCGCACAGCTTGCGCCGCTCCGCGACCGGCAGGCGGAGCAGCTCGCGGCCGTCGAAGCGCACGCTGGCGCCTTCGTGCACGATGGTGGTGTCGGGCGGCAGCAGGCCCATGACCGCCAGCGAGCTGACCGACTTGCCGCTGCCCGATTCGCCCACCAGGGCCACGGTGGCGTTGCGCGGCACGTCGAAGGAAATGCCCTTGATCGCTTCGACCGTGGTCTTCCTGTCGACCTTGAACGAGATGCGCAGGTCGCGGACCGACAGCAGCATGGAGGAGTCCTGGTTCATCATTTCAGCTTGGGATCGAGCGCGTCGCGCAAGGCGTCGGCGAACAGGGAGAAGGCCGTCACCAGCAAGGCCATGGCGCCGCTGGCGGCCGCCAGCTGCCACCACTTGCCCAGGATGAGCTCATTCTGGGCCTCGTTCAGCATGCTGCCCCAGGACACCACGCCGACCGGCACGCCGAAGCCCAGGAAGGACAGGATCACCTCGGCCTTGATGAAGCCGACCACCAGGATCGACATCTGCACCAGGGCCACGTGCGAGACGTTCGGCAGGATGTGGCCGAACATGCGCCGCCAGCCGGATGCCCCGATGGCGTCGGCCGCCATCACGTATTCGCGCGCCTTGTGCTTCATGTACTCGGCGCGCATCAGGCGGTAAGGCCCGGTCCAGCCGGTCAGGCCCAGGATCAGGACGATGGTCGCCACCCCTTTCTGCTGTAGCACCGCGGCCACGGTCAGGATCATCAGGATCGACGGAATCGAGGTGAAGACGCTGTAGAACCAGTTGAACAGGTCGTCGACGATGCCGCCGTAGAAGCCCGAGACGGCGCCGAACAGGGTGCCCAGCGCCACCGCCACGAAGGCCGCGACCAGTCCCACCACGATCGAGGTCTCGCCGCCCTTGATGGTTTTCTTGATGACGTCGTGGCCCCATTTGTCGGCGCCGAAGGGCAAGGTGGTGCGCTTGGCCACAGGCGGATGCTCGGCCGCCACCTTGGCCTTGAGTTCGGCCAGTTCGCCGGCCAGCGGATCGAAGGCGTTCGGCGGGACCGGGCGCGGGGCCTGGGCCGCGGCCAGCGCCCGGGTAGCGGCGTCGGCGCCCACGAAGGTCGGGGGCGCATAGTTCACCGCCACCTCCTCTTCCCAGTCGGCGGCGACCAGGCCGGCGCCGGACAGCGCCAGCAGGACCAGGAAGCCCGCCACCACGGCCAGCGACAGCATGGCGATGCGGTCGGCGCGCAGGCGGCGCCAGGCCAGGGCCCACAAGCCGGGCGAAGCGGGATGGGTCATCATTTGAGCTGCACGCGCGGATCGACGGCCTGGTACAGCAGATCGGCCAGCAGGTTGAACACCATGGTCGCGGCGGCCACGTAGACCGTGATCGCCTTGATCACCGGGAAGTCGCTGCGCTCCACCGCCAGGATCACTTCGCGGCCGATGCCGGGAATGCCGAAGAAGCGCTCGAGCAGGAAGGCGCCGATCAGCAGCGCCGGCAGGTTGGCCATGACGTGGGTGATGATGGGAATCGCGGCATTGCGCAGCACGTGCACCCAGACGATGCGGCGCTCCGACAGCCCCTTGGCGCGGGCGGTGCGCACGTAGTCCTGCCCCACTTCGTCCAGCACGAAGCTGCGGTACAGGCGCAGGGTGGGCGCGATCGACACCGCCAGGCCGATGATGATGGGCAGCAGCGCGTAGCGCAGCAGGTTCTCGCCCGGCGATTCGCCCCAGCCCTGCACCGGGAACAGCCCGAGCTTGTAGGCGAACAGGTACTGGAACACGATGATGTAGACCAGGATCGAGATCGACATGCCGACCGTGCACGCGACCATGACCGCGCGGTCGGTGAGCGAGCCGCGCACGAAGGCGATGGCCAGGGCCAGGGCGATGCCGAACAGGGTCTCGAGCACGGTCAGCGGCACCAGCACGGTGAGCGAAGGCCCCAGGCGGCTGGCGATGATGTGCGAGACCGGCTCGCCCGTGCTCCAGGCATTGCCGAAATCAAAGCTGAGGATCTGCTTGACGAAGATCCACAGCTGCACCGTGTAGGGCTGGTCGGTGCCGAGCTGGCGGCGGATGTTCTCGATCGCCGCCGTGTCCGCCATTTTCCCGGCCAGCAGGTAGGCCGGGTCGCCGCCCACCCAGTTAAACAGCAGGAACACCAGCACCACGACGCCCGCCATGGTCGGCAGCATCTGCCACAGCCGCCGGAGGATATAAGAAACCATGAAACTCCCGCATTCCCAGAGCTTGCTCTTGGGGCAAGCCGAAAGGCGTAACGATAGCGCATAACGCCGGGAGTGCACAGGCACAGGCTATGAGGGGCCGATAGTCCAGCGTTATATGTAAAAGACATGACTGTAGCCTTCTATTCCTCCCCTTGCCACAAAGTGGAAGACAGGAGAAACCAGCTTCACCGACGAGGCACCAACCCGGTGCGCCAGTGTGCACCGCAACAGGGAAATCCGTAGATAAAAAGGCATGCCATCCCGACCACCTATTTTTATTTTTTGGCCATATCACCAAATCTTATTGAAGTAAATACCAGGGAGAAATTAGTTGTTTTTTTCTCTTGCCCTGTCATTACGATTGACAACGTATGCACGAGGATGCTTTTATTGCCTAGTGGTAAAAGATGCCGTTATTACATGGCGGCGATTTGTGACAATTTTACTGTGCGGGCGGGTATCGCCGCCGGCAGGGCTAACTGGGAAACTTACATGATGGTTGAAACAGTTCTATCTCGTTCAGTTCGAATGATGTTTGCAGGTGGTATGGTAGTCGCCTTCTCGGCTGCCAACGCGCAGCAGGCGCCCGCGGCTCCGGCCGAAGGCCAGCAGCTGCAGCGCGTCGAGGTGACCGGTTCGCGTATCGCGACCGCGAACCTGGAAAGCGTCAGCCCTGTAACCGTGGTCGGCGCCAAGGACATCAAGCTCGAAGGCGTTAAATCGGTGGAAAGCCTGCTGAACAACCTGCCACAGGTGTTCGCCGACCAGGGTGGCCAGATTTCGAATGGCTCGACCGGTACCGCGACTGTCAACCTGCGCAACTTCGGCGCCGACCGCACCCTGGTGCTGGTCAACGGCCGCCGCCTGCCGGCAGGTTCCCCGCGCAACACCGCGGCCGACCTGAACCAGATTCCGGCATCGCTGATCAAGCGCGTCGAAGTCCTGACCGGCGGCGCCTCCGCGATCTACGGCTCGGACGCCGTGGCCGGCGTGGTCAACTTCATCATGAACGATAACTTCCAGGGCGTTCAGATCGAAAGCAACTACCAGTTCTACAACCACCAGCAGAACGGCGGCCCCGCTGCCGACGCCGCGCGCAGCCGCAACTTCCCGGTCGCCGACGACAAGAGCGCCGACGCCAAGGTCAAGGACATCAACCTGCTGATGGGCGGTAACTTCGCCGACGGCAAGGGCAATGCCGTGGTCTACATCGGCTACAAGAAGGAAGACCCGCTGCTGCAATCCGAGCGCGACTTCACCGCCTGCTCGCTGGACGGCTTCAGCTCGGGCAATACCCTGAACTGCGGCGGCTCGAGCACCAGCTTCCCGGGCCGCTTCATCACCGACAACGGCAACTTCACGGTTGCCAACGCCAACGGCGGCGTCCGTCCGTATGTCGCCGCCACCGACCAGTACAACTATGGCCCGCTGAACTACTTCCGCCGTCCGTCGGAACGCTACACCTTCAGCTCGTTCACCCACTACGACGTGAACGACAATATGCGCCTGTACACCGAGGCCAGCTTCCACGACGACCATACGGTCGCCCAGATCGCTCCGTCGGGCCTGTTCGGCTTCGACGCTTCGGGCGCGAACGCGATCCGCTGGGAAAACCCGCTGCTGTCCGACGCATGGCGCAGCGCCCTCGGCATGACCGGTCCGGGCGACACCGCCGACGCCGTCATCTTCCGCCGTAACGTCGAAGGCGGCGGCCGCCGTGACGACCAGCGCCACACCTCCTACCGCGGCGTGATCGGCCTGAAGGGCGATATCGGCAACTGGAACTACGACGTGTTCGCGCAAGTGGGCAAGGTCCTGTTCTCGGAAACCTACTTCAACGACTTCTCGAACCAGCGCATCGGCCGCGCACTCGACGTCGTCAGCACCGCCGCCGGCCCGGCTTGCCGCACCTTCGTCTCCGGCGTCGATCCGAACTGCGTCCCGTACAACATGTGGTCGCTGGGCGGCGTGTCGCAGGAAGCGCTCGCTTACCTGCAGACCCCGGGCTTCCAGAAGGGCAGCACCCACCAGTCGGTACAGGGCCTGAACCTGTCGACCGACCTGGGCGAGTACGGCCTCAAGCTTCCGACCAGCAACAACGGCATCGGCCTGGCGCTGGGCTGGGAACACCGTACCGAGAAGCTCGACCTGGCCACCGACACCGCCTTCGAAACCGGCGACCTGGCCGGCCAGGGTGGCCCGACCAAGGGCGTGTCCGGCCAGTTCAGCGTGCGCGACTACTACGCCGAGACCCGCATCCCGGTGCTCGAGAAGATGCCGTTCGCCGACCAGTTGACCCTGACCGCGTCCTACCGCCGTTCGGACTACTCGACCGGCCACAAGACCAACTCCTACGGTGTCGGTGCGGAATGGGCGCCGGTGCAGGCTGCCAAGCTGCGCTTCAGCTACCAGCGCGCCGCCCGCGCCGCCAACGTGGTCGAGCTGTTCACCCCGAGCGGCCTGAGCCTGTTCGGCATGGCGAACGACCCCTGCGCCGGCGCGACCCCGAGCGCCACGCTGGCACAGTGCGCCCTGACCGGCGTGACCCCGGCGCAGTACGGCAGCATCGAGGATAGCCCGGCACAGCAGTACAACCAGATCACCGGCGGCAACGCCAACCTGGCGCCGGAGAAGTCGGATTCCTACACCCTGGGCCTGGTGCTGACCCCGATGCGCAACATGTCGATGACCATCGACGCGTTCGACATGAAGGTCGAGGGCACGATCGGCGGCCTGCCGGCATCGACCACCCTGACCCAGTGCTTGAACACCGGCGATCCGAAGTTCTGCTCGCTGATCACCCGTGACCGCCTGGGCACCCTGTGGGCCCTGCCGACCTCGCAAGTGATCGCGACCAACCAGAACCTGGGCATGACCGCCACCAAGGGCATCGACCTGGGCATCAACTACGGCATGAAGGTCGGCCAATGGGGCAAGCTGGATCTGTCGCTGGTCGGCACCTACCTGAAGGAGTTCATCCAGGAAGACTTCCCGGGTTCGGGCGAGTACGACTGCGCCGGCCTGCACGGCACCACCTGCGGCACCCCGCTGCCGAAGTGGCGTCACAAGGTGCGCGCCGTCTGGGGCACGCCGTGGAACGGGATCGAAGTGGGCGCCACCTGGCGCTACATCAAGGGCGTGAAGCTGGACGCCACCAGCAGCAACGAGATCCTGGCCGCCGACTTCGAACCGGCTGACGAGCGCCTGGGCGCCCGCAACTACCTGGATCTGGTCGGTAGCTGGGCCATGAACAAGCAGCTGACCTTCCGCGTGGGCGTCAACAACCTGCTGGACAAGGATCCGCCGGTGACCGGCGTGGTTGCTGCCGTGTTCGGCAACGGCAACACCTATCCGCAGGTCTACGATGCGATGGGCCGCCACGTGTTCCTGAACCTGACCGCTACGTTCTGATTCTGGTGATGTCAATGAAAACGGCGCACTTCGGTGCGCCGTTTTTTATTGCCTGCTGCGCTTGAAGTTGGCGATGCGCCGGCGAACTCGGGTCCCCGCCTTCGCGGGGAGTCATTGCCTCCGGTGGAGGGAATGACGTGCTTGCGTACGTGTCCGAGGTCGATAGCGTGATCGTCCAGCTTCCTATACCAACGTCATCCCCGCGGAGGCGGGGACCCAGGTTCGCAGCGCAGCGTCAGCTTCACTCCTGCCGTACCCTCCGCTGCCGCACCGCCCCCGCCAGCCCCTCCAGCACGCCCACGCTGGTCTCCCAGTCGATGCAGCCATCCGTCACCGACTGCCCGTAGGCCAGCTCCTGCCCCGGCACCAGGTCCTGCCTGCCGCCCACCAGGTGCGACTCGATCATCACGCCCACGATGCGGTCGTCGCCGGCCGCGATCTGGCGGCCGATGTCGGCGCACACCGGCACCTGGTTCTGCGGGTTCTTGCTGCTGTTGGCGTGCGAGGCGTCGATCATCAGGCGCCCGGCCAGGCCGTTGGCCGCCAGCTGCTTGCAGGCGTCTTCCACGCTGGCCGCGTCGTAGTTAGGCGCCTTGCCGCCGCGCAGGATGATGTGGCAGTCCTCGTTGCCCGCGGTCGACACGATCGCCGAGTGGCCGCCCTTGGTCACCGACAGGAAGTGGTGCGGCTGCGAGGCCGCCTTGATCGCGTCGGCCGCGATCTTGATGTTGCCGTCGGTGCCGTTCTTGAAGCCGACCGGACAGGACAGGCCGGACGCCAGCTCGCGGTGCACCTGCGACTCGGTGGTGCGGGCCCCGATCGCGCCCCAGGAAATCAGGTCGGCGATGTACTGCGGGCTGATCACGTCCAGGAACTCGGTGCCGGCCGGCAGGCCCATCTCGTTGACGTCGCGCAGCAGCTCGCGCGCCATGCGCAGGCCATCGTTGATACGGAAGCTGTTGTCCATGTAAGGGTCGTTGATCATGCCCTTCCAGCCGACCGTGGTGCGCGGCTTCTCGAAATAGACGCGCATCACGATCTCGAGCTCGCCGGCGAAGCGGCGGCGCTGCTCGACCAGGCGGCGCGCATACTCGAGCGCGGCCTTCGGATCGTGGATCGAACAAGGGCCGACCACGACCATCAGGCGGTCATCCTGGCCATGCAGGATGCGGTGCAGCGCAATCCGCGCATTCGCGGCGGTCTGCTCGGCCGCCGGACCGACCGGGAACTCGCGGATCAGGTGCGAGGGCGGCGTCAGTTCCTTCATTTCGCGGATGCGTAAGTCGTCGGTGCGAGGCATGCTGTACTCCGTTTCGTCTGTCTGGGCTGGAAATAAAAAAACCGCCATCACTGGCGGTTTGTCTGGATTTGCTGGGACCTGTTCGTTGTCGCGTGAACCTGCCGCTACTCCACCGCCGTTGGGCTGGAATGGCTAAAGTAAAAATAGCAGGTAAAGAAAACGTTCTGGCGCATACGAGTCGGTCCGGTTGGTCGACTGACTATAACAACAAGCTGTGAAGATTGGCAAGGCTTTTGTCGGCCGATTCACGCTTGTACAGACAACAATCATGCCCGTCGCGTGGACGGCTCCGCTCGCGCGCCGAATGATCTGGCGGCAAACGATCACCGCGTGGGCGTTCGTAATCCAGGCCACTGGCCTGAATTACCCGGCCCACCCTAAGATCCATGCCGCGAAGACGGCAAGGCCCGGCGAAGGAAGGATCAGGCCGTGCCGCCCACCGTCACGCCATCGATGCGCAGGGTCGGCTGGCCCACGCCCACGGGCACGCTCTGGCCTTCCTTGCCGCACACGCCGACGCCGGTGTCCAGCTTCATGTCATTGCCGATCATCGAGATGCGGTTCATCACGTCCGGGCCGTTGCCGATCAGGGTGGCGCCCTTGACCGGATAGCTGATCTTGCCGTTCTCGATCATGTAGGCCTCGCTGGCCGAGAACACGAACTTGCCGTTGGTGATGTCGACCTGGCCGCCGCCGAAGTTGACCGCGTACAGGCCGTTCTTGACCGATTCCAGGATCTCCTGCGGGTCCTTGTCGCCGGCCAGCATGTAGGTATTGGTCATGCGCGGCATCGGCAGGTGGGCGAAGGACTCGCGGCGCGCGTTGCCGGTGACCGGCATCTTCATCAGGCGCGCGTTCATCGTGTCCTGGATGTAGCCCTTCAGGATGCCGTCCTCGATCAGGGTCGTGCACTGGGTCGGGTTGCCTTCGTCGTCCATGTTGAGCGAGCCGCGGCGGTCCTTGATGGTGCCGTCGTCGACCACGGTCACGCCCTTGGCGGCGACGCGCTGGCCGATCATGCCGGCATACGAGGACGAGCCCTTGCGGTTGAAGTCGCCTTCCAGGCCGTGGCCGACCGCTTCGTGCAGCAGCACGCCGGGCCAGCCCGGTCCCAGCACGATGGTCATCGGACCGGCCGGCGCAGGGCGCGCCTCCAGGTTGACGCAGGCCGACTTGACCGCCTCGGTGGCGTAGAAGTCGAGGATCTCGTCGGTGAAGTAGCCGTAGTCGTAGCGCCCGCCGCCGCCGGAGGAGCCGACTTCGCGGCGGCCGTCCTGCTCGGCGATCACCGTCAGCGACACGCGCACCAGGGGGCGGATGTCGGCGGCCAGCACGCCGTCGCTGCGCACCACCAGCACCACGTCGTATTCGGCGGCCAGGCCGGCCATCACCTGCACCACGCGCGGGTCCTTGGCGCGCGCCATTTTCTCGACGCGTTCCAGCAGGCGCACCTTCTCGGTGGCGTCGAGCGAGGCCAGCGGATCATGCGGCAGGTAGAGCGAACGGCCGCCGGTCGGGCGGGTCGCGCCCGCGATCTTCACGCGGCCGGCGCCGGCGCGCGCGATGGTGCGGGTGGCGCTGGCCGCGTCCAGCAGCGCGCGCTCGGAGATTTCGTCGGAATAGGAAAACGCGGTCTTGTCGCCCGAGATGGCGCGCACGCCGACGCCCTGGTCGATCGAGAAGCTGCCGGTCTTGACGATGCCCTCTTCCAGGCTCCAGCCTTCGCTCTTCGTGAACTGGAAATACAGGTCCGCGTAGTCCACCTTGTGCGTGAACATCGTACCTAGCGCGCGCAGCAGCTTGCCCTCGTCGAGGCCGAAGGGCGTCAACAGCACGTCGCGGGCGACGGCGATGGAGGAAAGGTTCGGTTCGAATGGAGTCATTTTGCGTTCGGTCTCTCGGTTGGAATGGGCATTGTGCCATATCCGGCTGCATCGTACCGGACGCAAGACATGGCGGCGCGGCGACGAATGCAGCAACCCGGCGGCCGGCGACGAACGAAAAAAAGCCCACGCTCGGTGGGCTTGCGGAAAATCATGAATCAAGCTGTTACATCTTGCGATGCTTCAACGCCGGCAAGCTCTCGCGCACCCCCGCCAGGAAGGCCGGATCCAGCGCCCCGCACACCACGCCCTCGCCTTCCGGCAACACTGCTTTTACTTCGCCCCAGGGGTCGATCAGCATGCTGTGCCCGAAGGTGCGGCGGCCGTTGTCGTGCAGGCCGCCCTGGGCCGCCGCCAGCACGTAGCACTGGTTCTCGATAGCGCGCGCGCGCAGCAGCACTTCCCAGTGCGCGCGGCCGGTGGTGTGGGTGAAGGCGGCCGGCACCACGATCAGGGCGCACTCGCCCATGGCGCGGAACAGTTCCGGGAAGCGCAGGTCGTAGCAGATCGACAGGCCGACCCGTCCGAACGGCGCCTCGAAGGCGCCGATGGTCTCGCCCGGCACGATGGTGCGCGCCTCGTCGTAGGATTCGCTGCCCTTGTTGAAGCCGAACAGGTGGATCTTGTCGTAGCGGCTCACGGCCTGGCCCTGCGGATCGTAGACCAGGGTGGTGTTCAGCACCTTGCCGTCCTGCGGCGACACCAGCGGCAGGGTGCCGCCGATCAGCCAGATGCCGTGCTCGCGCGCCAGCCCTGCCATGCAATCCTGGATCGGGCCGTGGCCCGGCTGCTCGGCGTGCGCCACCTTGTCCGTATCGCTCATGCCCATGATCGGCCAGTACTCCGGCAGCGCCACCAGGCTGGCTCCCTCGGCGGCGGCCTCGCCCACCAGGCGGCGCACGGTGGCCAGGTTGTCGCCGACCCGGGGAGTGGACACCATTTGCACTGCGGCGATTTTCGTCATCTCAATCCTTTTTTGCGGTGGGGCGCGCAGCGGCCGCGGCAGCGGCGGCCGCGGGCGGCGGGTTGTCGAGCTTGGTGATGGTCGGGGACTTCCACGGTCCCGTGACCTGCATCTGGTAAGTGAGCGCCTTCATCACCGGCGCGCGCAGGAAGAGCTGGGCCAGGAAGCCGCCCAGGCCGATCACCGGGTTCACCGCCAGGCCATACACCAGCGGGCCGGTGCCCAGGTTGAATTCGGGGATCACGACTACCCGCAGGTTGGTCGATTCGTTGGCGATGTCGGCGGTGCCGTCCATCAGCACGGTGGCGGCCACGCCATGCATCTTGAGGTTGTCGGTGCGCAGCACGCCGCGCTGGATCATGGCGTTGGCGCTGATGCCGTCGAAGGCCAGGCCCTCCGAGAACACGTCGTGGAAATCGAGCTTGAGCAGGCGCGGCAGGGCCTGCAGGCTGAGTACGCCCAGCAGCTTGGCGGCGCCCGGGTCCTGCTTCAGGAACTGCCCGGACTCCACGTTCATCTCGATCTGGCCCGACAGGCTCGGAATGTCCATCGCATACGGCAAGCCCGACCAGGAAATGTCGCCGGACATCTTGCCCTTGCCGCGGCGCAGGGTTTCCGGGAAGCCCAGGCGGTCCAGCAAACGCCCGGCGTCATCGATGTCGAGCGCGAAGTTGAGGCTGGTATTGCTCTTGCCGTCCTTGGTCAGCCAGCGTCCGTTGGCCTTGAGCTGGCCGTCCGGATTCTCGATGCCCAGGCGCTCGATGCGCCATTCGCGTCCGGCCAGGGCTTGCACATTGCTGGCCTGCAGTTCCAGCCGGCCCAGGCGCTTGTCGAACAATTCGAAATGCTCGGCCACGATGTCGAGCGAGGGGATGGTGGCGCTGGCGCCCCGGTTCGATTCGAGCAGGTCCTTGACCTCGGCCTCGGCCGAAGGCGGGATCACGAGCGAAGCCAGGCGCGCGGTGACCTTGCCCACGCCGCTGGAAGCGTCGGCCCAGGTCAGGTAGCCGATCGCCTGGCGCGCATGGATGCTGGCCTGCCAGGTGTCGCGCAGGTGGGTGACGCCGGCCACCACGTCGACCAGCTTGCGCTCGCCGACCGTCATTTCCGACACCCGTCCGGACAGGTAGGACGGCAGGATGTACTGGGCCACGCCACCGCCGCCGGCGCCCGCCCCGCCCGCCGGACCATCCTCGCCGGCGATCGCGCGCCCGGCCGCGATCCACTGGTCGACGTTGAGCGTCTTCATGTTCACGTTGAGCATCAGTCCGCTGTCCGGTTCCGGCGCGGGCACGTTGACGCCGATGCCGCCGCGCGTCACCAGCCAGGGGCCGCGCCCCTGCTTTTCACGCAGGTAGCGCGCCGCCAGGCCCTGGCCCAGGCCGACGCGGATCTCGTCGCGGCCCACGCCGGCCACGGACGGTTCTCCGGCCAGGCTGACATGCAGCGGCAGGCTGTCGGCCTGCGGCTTGTTGAGCGGCGCCGGCAGTTCCACGCCCAGGCCCGCCAGGCTGGAATCGACCGTCACGGTGCGGCGGCCGTCCTTGACCACCACCGCGCCGGTGTAGCGCGTACTGCCCGACAGCCGCTGGGCCAGGCGCGCCAGTTCCGGCATCGGCGCGGTGCGGCGCATGCCCTCGGCCGACAGGGTGCCGCCGAAGCGGATCGCGATGCTGCCGTCGCGCTGGGTGCCGCCCGCCACGCCCAGCGGAGCGCCCAGGAAGCTGGCGCCCACGCCGTTCAGGCTGACGCCGCGTTCGAAGAAATCGATCCGGCCCAGGGCCGCCTGGAGCGGCGGCAGCTCCGGGAACAGGCTGACGTCGTTCCCCAGCAGTTGCAGGCTGCCCTGGACCTTGGTGTCCGGCAGGTGGTGCAGCGGCATGCGCAGCTTCAGGCCAAGGCGCGCATTGCCGCTCCCGCGCGTCTCTTCGGTGAAGTGGCCGATCCAGTCCAGCACCGGGGTCACGGACACATAGCGCAGGAATTCCTGCAGCGGACCGGCGGCCATGCCGTCGATCTCGAGCATCATCTGCTCGTGCGCGCCGAGGTCGGGAATCACGGCCTTCACTTTCGACAGCGCCACGCCCAGGGTGCGCAGGGTGTCGGCGCGGATCTCCATGCGCGCGCGGTCGAATTCGATGCGGCCGTTGATCTGCTCGGCCAGCGGCCACAGCGGCGCGCCGTCCGGATGGCGGTGCCCGGGGGCATATTCCAGGCGCGCGTTTTCCAGGCGGCCGCCAATATGGAATTCGCCGCGCGCGCGCTCGGCCAGGTTGTTGGCGCGGAAGGGGAAGTCGGCCAGGTCGCCGCGCAGGCGCAGGCTGGCGTCGCGCAGGCGTCCGCCCTGCAGCGCGCCGGTCAGCCAGTGGCTCAGGCTCTCGGGGGTGGCCAGGGGCAGGAAGCGTCCCACCTGGCCGATCTCGAAGCCGTCGAGCTTGCCCGTGAAGTCGGCATTCCCGGGACCGTGGCCGGGCGCGAGCGGCAGCAGGTGGCGCCCCGACAGCTTGGCGCCCAGCGCCCCCTGCTGGAATTCGAGGTTCTCGAGCTCGACCAGCAACTGGCGCCCCGGCTCGTAGTTCCAGCGCCCCTTGAGCAGCAGGCGGTCGAAGGCCATGCTGGGCTCGGCGAACCAGGCCGGCATGTGCAGCGCCGTCTTGCTGGCGTCCAGGTCAATCGAACCGCCGCGCTCGGTGGCGTCGATGCTGCCGCTGAGATTATCGAAACCGGGCAGCGCCGCGCGCGCCGCCACCGCCGCCACGCCGGGGCGGGCCGGCTGGGCGGGGCGCGCCGGCTGGGGATTCAGGCCCAGGCCTTCGACCTCGCCGCGGATACGGTAGCCGCTCACGTTCGGCAAGCGCCCTTCCCACTCGGCGGTGACGTCGACCAGGCGGCCGCGCGGCGCGTAGTCGGCCAGCAGCTGGCGCTGCAAGGGGGTGATCGGCATCGACTGGGCCAGCACGGCCAGTGCGCCCAGGTCCAGGTGGCGGGCGCTCAGGCTGCCCTGCTCGGGACGGCCGGGGCGCGCCGGACGCCAGCTTTCCTCCAGGGTGGCGGGCGGCAGCGCGCGGCCGTCGCGCGTGACCACCGCCAGGTTTTCCAGACTCACCGTGTGGCCGTGGGCGCCGAAGGTCGGCTTGCCGTCTTCCTTCCCCGCGATCATTTCTTCGCGCGCCGACAGGCGTCCGCTCACGCGCGCCAGTTCGAGCGGCGCCGCGTCCTTGCCCAGGCGCGCGGCGACCCCGGCCAGGGCCAGGTCGGCGGTGAAGCCGGCCAGGCGCGCCTGGTCGACGCTGAGCCAGGCGCGCAGCGAGCCGCGGCCGCGGGTCAGCTGGACCGGGTAGTCGATGTGGCGCTTCCAGGCCGCCAGGTCGGCGTCCCGCAGCTCAGCGTACAGTTCGCCTTTCCAGCGGGTGATGTCGGAGGGACGCGCGCCGAAGCGGTGGCGGAACTGGGCGCGCAGCTCGATCGGCCGGCCCAGGGCGGCGGGCGGGGTCGCGCGCAGGGCCGCATGGTGGGTGCCCCAGCGGTTCAGCAGGGCGAAGGTGACGCCGTCCAGGCGCAGCGTCGCGCGTCCGCGCAGCTCGTCGGTCCAGTCCACGCGCCCGCCGCGGATGACGATCTCGCGCTGGCGGAACAGCCAGTCGGCCCCGCCCTTGTCCCCGCTCTTCGGGTCCAGGCGCACGCCGGCCACCTCGAACACGCCGTCGCGCCCGCGGCGCACGCTCAGCGCGGGATTGCGGATCTCGAGCTGCTCCAGGCGCGGCTCGAAGGCGGCCACGGTCCACCACGACAGGGTGGCCGAGACGCCGGGCAGCGCCAGCGCCTGGCGCCCGGCACGGTCGTGCAGGCGCACGTCGCTCAAGGCCAGGGCCGGGCGCAAGCCCTTCCACGACGCGTCGATGGCGGCGATCGTCACCCGGCCGCCGAGGGCGCGGCTGGCGGCGCGCTCGATGTCGCCCTTGTACATGTCGATGTTGGGCAGCACCGCGTAGCGCAGCACCAGGAACAGCAGGGCGAGGGAAAAGTAAACCAGCAGGAACAGCTTGATGGCGAAGCCGAGCACGTGGTGCGAAGCCAGGTTGGCGACCCGATAGGCGGCGCGCAGCCGCCGCCAGCGCACGGCAAGCGGCAGGTGCGCAGGCGCGGCCTGCGGTTCCTGGTTGTCCATCAAAGTGCTCAACAAAAGGCTCGCCGTGAGGAAGTGCGGCAGGCCGCGGCCTTGCGCCCGCGTCCTGCCGCCGCTTCCGAATTAATTCTTTAGTAACAGATCGCTTGCAACAGTCGCGGCGTCTACCTTACCATCATGCTGACCCCAGGCAGCATGGCGGGCCATTCTACCGCATCGCACCGCCTGCCGGAACGCAACACTTTCTCGGATGGACTGATGAACCCTGCTTCTCCGGCGTGCGCGTCGCGCTTCTTCCAACGCTGGCTCGATGCCGCCCCCGTCCGGGCCGCGCAACTGGCCGAGCTGACCCGATTATCGCTGGCCGAGGCGGATTTCCGCGCCCTGTTGGCGCGCGAGCTGGCCGCCGGCCTGCCGCCGGAACGCGCCATGCGCCGGGTGCGCAACCTGCTCGTGTGCGCCATCATCGAACGCGACCTCGACGGGCGCGCCGAGCTCGACGAAGTGGTGACCGCCATGACGGCCTTCGCCGACTTCGCCATCCGCTTCCACGCCGAGGCCCTGCACGCCGAGCTGGTGGCGGCCCATGGCGAACCGGTCGGCGAAGACTCCGGGCGCCCGCAGCAGATGATGGTGCTGGCCATGGGCAAGCAGGGCGGCGGCGAGCTGAACGTGTCCTCGGACATCGACCTGATCTTCGTCTACCCGGAAGACGGCGAGACCGCGGCCGGTCCCGGCCAGCGCCAGCTGTCGAACCATGAATTCTTCGTCCGCCTCGGCAAGCGCCTGATCGCCGCCCTGTCCGAGGTGATCGAGGACGGCTTCACCTTCCGGGTCGACATGGCGCTGCGCCCGAACGGCAAGTCCGGGCCGCTGGCGGCCAGCCTGGCCATGGTCGAGGAATACCTGATCGTCCAGGGCCGCGAGTGGGAACGCTATGCCTGGGTCAAGGCGCGCGCCGTCACCGGCCTGCCCGAGGACATCGCGGCGCTGGACGCGATCGTGCGTCCCTTCGTGTTCCGCCGCTACCTGGACTTCGGCGTGATCGACGCGATCCGCAACATGCACGCCCAGATCCGGGCCGAGGTCAAGCGCCAGGAGCGCCTGCATCCCGAGCGCAGCCACAACGTCAAGCTGGGACGCGGCGGAATCCGCGAGATCGAGTTCCTGGCCCAGGTGTTCCAGCTGATCCGCGGCGGACGCGACCCGGCGCTGCGCGAGCGCTCGACCCGGGCCACCCTGCGCCTGCTGGCCGAGCGCGCGCTGCTGCCGCCGGACACGGTCGAGCAGCTGCTGGGCGCCTACACCTTCCTGCGCCGGCTGGAGCACCGCCTGCAGTACCTGGAAGACGCCCAGACCCATACCTTGCCGGTGAGCGAAACCGACCGCCAGCTAGTCGCGCGCATGATGGGCCTGCCGGACGAAGCCACCCTGCTGGCGCGCATGGAGGAGCAGCGCGCCTTCGTGGCCGCCCAGTTCGACGCGATCTTCGCCGACAAGAGCGAAAAGGGCGAAGGCGCCGATCCGGACGCGCCGGCGCTGGCCGACGACCCGGAAAACCGCGAAGCCCTGGGCGCGCGCCTGGCCCAGCTGGGCTTCGACGACGCGGAAGGCGCCGCCGCGCGCGTGGTGGCTACCCTGCAGGGCCCGCGCCTGGCCAGTCTGCCCGACGCCAGCCGCCTGCGCCTCCTGACCCTGCTCGACGCCGCCCTGCCCCAGATCGCCACCGTGGTGCGCGAGGCCGGCGTCGGCAGGCACGCCGCCACCCTGGGCCGCCTGCTCGATTTCTTCGAGGCCATCGCGCGCCGCTCGGCCTACCTGTCGCTGCTGACCGAATATCCGCACACGCTGGAGCGCGTGATCCGCATGATCAACGCCAGCGGCTGGGCGGCGACCTTCCTGACCCAGCATCCGATCCTGCTCGACGAGCTGCTCGACGACCGCAACAACGGCGCCGAGGACCTGCCCCAGCTGGCCGCCGGCCTCGAGCAGCAGCTGACCGAGGCCCAGGGCGACACCGAGCGCCAGCTCGATATCCTGCGCGAGGCCCACCACGCCCAACTGTTCCGGCTGCTGGCCCTGGACCTGGCGGGCGAGCTCTCGGTCGAGCGCCTGGCCGACCACCTGTCGGCCCTGGCCGACACCATCGTCGGCGCCGCCATCCGGCATGCCTGGCGCACGGTCGCCACCCGCCACCGCGAGGAGCCGCGCTTCGCCGTCATCGCCTACGGCAAGCTGGGCGGCAAGGAACTGGGCTATGTCTCCGACCTCGACGTGATCTTCCTGTTCGAGGACGAGGACCAGGACGCGCCCATGAACTACGCCAAGCTGGCCCAGCGCTTCATCACCTGGATGACGGCCCACACCGCGGCCGGCATCCTGTTCGACGTCGACATCGCGCTGCGCCCGGACGGCGCCAGCGGCATGCTGGTATCCTCGGTGACGGCCTTCGAGCGCTACCAGGACAATGCGGCCTGGCTGTGGGAACACCAGGCCCTGACCCGCGCGCGCTTCTGCGCCGGCGACGCCGCCATCGGCGCCCGTTTCGAAGCGATCCGCGAGCAGGTGCTGCGCAAGGACCGCAGCGGCCGCGAGGCCGAGCTCAAGCAGGAGGTGACGGACATGCGCCGCCGCATGCGCGGCGCCAACCTCAACCACGGCGAACTGTTCGACCTGAAGCAGGATCCTGGCGGGATGATCGACATCGAGTTCATCGTCCAGTACCTGGTACTACGCCACGCCAGCACCTATCCGCAACTGACGGCAAATGCCGGCAACATCGCCCTACTCCACCGATGCGGCGAGCTCGGCCTGATCGATCCCAGCTTGGCGGCCCAGGTCGCCGATGCCTACCGCGCGATGCGCAAGCTGCAGCACCAGGTTCGTCTGCAGGGACAGGATAAGGCCCGGGTCGAGCCTGTCCTGGTAGGCCAGCACCCCACCAGCGTCTTGCGGCTTTGGCAAGCCTGCTTCCCTGAAACGGCCACGCCGGGCACGGCCGCGTATTGACGCCAGCGGGCCGGTTTTTGCGCCGTTCGCGGCGCCGGCCCCATCTTTTCTTTGGTCCATTATGCTGCTATGCAGCATTTAATTGCGACACGAGCAGTACATATTTCCAAATAGAAACTATTGCTACCAGGTAAATCTGGTCTGTTTTGTTGCGAACCGGTCAACAGCTCCAGTTCATCGTCACGACGTTCTTCTAAGCAATTTTATTGCCAACAAAGCGTGTTTCGCGCAAGCCAATCCCGTGTTTATTCTTTAGAACGACAATTGACCATATGGTCAATATTTTGCCGTGCGTCAATTGGTATTTACGCATTTCTGCAACACATCCATATCTGTACAACATATGCATTGACAGTGCACAAGCCCGAATGTTTTTATTGCTGGCTTGAAAATACGCCGTACCAAAAGTTGGCGTTTGTTTCAGCGAGTCGCTTGACGACATTTCCGGCGGCAGTGCTGATTTTCAGTGCCGCTGCGCTTTCACCCTAGGAGTTTTGCAACATGATGGAAACACTCTTGTCCCGCTCGATCCGCGCGATCTGCCTGGGCGGCATGACCCTCGGCATGCACGCCGCCGTCGCTCAAGAAGCGGCCCAGCCGATGCAGCGCGTCGAAGTTACCGGTTCCCGTATCCGCCAGGTCGACCTGGAAACGGCTCAGCCGATCCAGATCATGAGCCAGGAACAGATCCAGCGTACCGGCCTGGTCACCGTCGGCGACATCCTGAACAACCTGTCTTCGGCAGGTTCGCCTGACTTCAGCCGCAGCGGCTCGCTGACCTCGAACGCCGAAGCCGGCGGCCAGTACGTCAGCCTGCGCAACCTGGGCTCGAACCGCCTGCTGGTCCTGGTGGACGGCAAGCGCTGGACCCAGACCGTGGATGGCTACACCGACCTGTCGACCATCCCGTCGTCGATGATCGAACGCATGGAAATCCTGAAGGACGGCGCTTCGTCGATCTACGGTTCCGACGCGATCGCAGGCGTGATCAACATCATCCTGAAGAAGAACATGCAGGGCGGCCAGCTGTCCCTGTACACCGGCCAGAACGAAAAGAACGACGGCAAGAACAAGGACTTCTCGCTGAGCTACGGCGCAGGCGACGACAAGGCCTCGCTGATGATGGGCCTGTCGCACACCGAACAGGGCGTCGTGTGGCCGTCGACCCGCGCCATCACCTCGACCTCCTACGGTCCTGCTCACCCGTTCGACGGCCTGGGCGCATCGCCGTGGGGCCGCATCACCGCGGTGAACCCGGCAACCGGCGGCTCGCTGACCAGCGCAGCAGCTGGCGGCTTCAACCGCATCCTGAACCATACCGGCACCTATGACGGCATCGGCGTCGGCGCCAACTCGCGCGACCCGAACAGCTACCACACCTACGCCGGCGCACCGGAAGACAAGTACAACGCAAGCCAGGACATGCACCTGCTGTCGCCGAACAAGCTCGACACGCTGTTCGTCAAGGGTGAAATCGCGCTGCCGAAAGACATGCGCCTGAAGACCACCGCGATGTACTCGCAGCGCCAGGCCATCTCGCAGATCGCCGGCTACCCGCTGTCGTCGACCTCGCAGGCGAACTACCCGGTCTACGTCGACAAGGACAGCTACTTCAACCCGTACGGCAACCAGGTTGCCGGCGCGGGCGCCGGCCAGGACCTGTTCTTCCAGCGCCGCACCATCGAACTGCCACGCATTACCGAGAACGAGAACCGCACCCTGCACCTGGATGCGACCCTCGAAGGCGAGTTCTCGTTCCGTAACCTGGCCTGGAACTGGAGCGCTGGCTACAACCACAACCGTGTTTCGGGCTCGCAGTCCGGCACCGGCAACATCAACCTGCTGAACCTGAAGAAGGCCCTGGGCCCGTCCTTCATGAACGCAGCAGGCCAAGTGCAGTGCGGCACCCCGGACGATCCGATCGGCCTGTCCTCGTGCGTCCCGTTCAACATCCTGGGCGGCCCGTCGGCCTCGACCCCGGAAGCCCTGGCTTACGTCAACTCGATCGACCAGAAGGCCTACGGCGCGACCATCAACAGCGCGACCGCCGACATCGCCGGCGAACTGTTCCAGCTGCCGGCCGGCGCGCTCGGCCTGGCGGTCGGTCTCGAACACCGCGAAGTCAAGGGTCACGAAGTTCCTGGCCAGTTCGAACAGTCGGGCCTCTCGACCAACCTGTCCGGCATGCCGACCTACGGCCGCTACACGGTGCGCGAAGCCTACGCCGAGCTGAACGTCCCGGTCCTGAAGGCCCAGCCGTTCGCTGAACTGCTGAGCTTCAACCTGGCAACCCGCCACTCGGACTACAGCAACTTCGGCGTGACCAACAACAGCAAGGCCAGCTTCATGTACAAGCCGGTCAAGGACCTGCTGTTCCGCGGCACCTGGGCTGAAGGCTTCCGCGCACCGACCCTGGGCGACACCTTCGGTGGCGGCGGCCAGTCGTTCGACACCTTCCTGGATCCGTGCGACACCGTCTTCGGCGAAGCCAAGAGCGATCCGGCCGTCCTGGCGCGTTGCGTCGCGGCAGGCACCACTCCGACCTACCGCCAGCTGATGCAGGCAGGCACCCCGATCACCAGCACCAACGGCACCCAGGCCCTGGTGGCCTTCAATGCCGGCGCCGGTAACCGCTTCCTGCAGCCGGAAACCGCAGTCACCAAGACCGCCGGCTTCGTGTACAGCCCGTCGTTCCTGACCAACTTCAGCGTTGGCCTGGACTGGTACAACATCACGATCAAGAACCGCATCACCGCGATCAGCGCGACCTACGTGGCCAACGAGTGCTACATCGAAGGCAGCGCGAACTTCTGCAGCGTGATCAAGCGTGACCCGGTCACCGGCCAGATCACCACCCTGTCGCGCGGCAACGCCAACCTGGGCGAGATGGAAACCGAAGGCCTGGACCTGGCGATCAACTACCGCCTGCCGCGTACCGCCTACGGTCAGTTCAGCGTGCGTAACGAAACCTCGTACGTCGACAAGTTCCGCACCCGCAGCGGCGCCGATTCGGACTGGAACGAGTACGTTGGCGAGTACTTCTACAACCGCGTGAAGTCGAACACCAACCTGGATTGGGCACTGGGCAACTGGAGCGCCACCTGGGGCTTCCGTTACTACAGCCCGGTCAAGGACCAGTGCTGGGATTCGGAAACCGAGTGCAACATGCCTGAGCGCGAGTCGAGCTGGGGTACCGGCGCGAACAAGCTGGGTTCGGTTACCATCCATGACATGAGCGTCGGCTACAAGACCTCGTGGAACGGCCGTATCCTGTTCGGTATCAACAACATCTTCGACAAGAAGCCGCGTATTGTGTACGAAACCCAGGCTGACGCTTCCTCCGTGGATGCCGACCTGTCGCTGGACCGCTTCTTCTACGTCCGCTACAACCAGTCGTTCTGATCGGACAAGCCCGCAAGGGCTTGCCTGAAGCTCGACCGAATGCCCGCCAGGTTCGCCTGGCGGGCATTTTTTCATGGCGGCGCGCCCTGCTCGTCCACGCGCCGCGCCCGGACGCGGTATCATGGCGCTTTGCCGGCCGCGCGCCGGCGCTCTTTTTTGCAGCAATGACCATCAAACTCAAGAACGACAAGGATCTGGCCAAGATGCGCGTGGCCGGCCGCCTGGCAGCCGAAGTGCTGGAAATGATCGGCGAATACGTGAAGCCGGGCGTCTCGACCGAGGAACTCGACCGGCGCTGCAACGACTACATCCGCAAGGTCCAGAAGGCCACGCCGGCCAATGTCGGCTATCACGGCTTTCCCAAGACCCTGTGCACCTCGATCAACGGCGTGGTCTGCCACGGCATCCCGAGCGAGAAGGACGTACTCAAGGATGGCGACATCATCAATATCGACGTCACCGTGATCAAGGACGGCTGGCACGGCGACACCAGCCGCATGTATTTCGCCGGGTCGCCTTCGCCGGAAGCGAGGAAGCTGGTCGACACCACCTTCGACGCGATGATGGCGGGGATTCGCGCGGTGCGCCCGGGCGCGCGCCTGGGCGACGTCGGCCACGCGATCCAGAAGCTGGCGGAGGCCGCGGGCTATTCGGTGGTGCGCGACTACTGCGGCCATGGCATCGGCCGTGTCTACCACGAGGAGCCGCAGGTGCTTCACTACGGCCGTCCCAACACCGGCCTGCTGCTCAAGGAAGGCATGACCTTCACGATCGAGCCGATGATCAACCTCGGCGGCGCCGACGTCAGCCAGCTTGACGACGGCTGGACCGTGATCACCGCCGACGGGTCGCTGTCGGCCCAATGGGAGCACATGATCGCGGTGACCAGGAACGGCGCCGAAATCCTTACCCCCTGGCCCGCCAAGCGCTGATCCTGGCGCCGCGCGGCCGGTGTCGATCGCGCAGCGCCAGGCAATACATTGTCAATACGCGATAATCCCTTGGGTTTTTCTTTATCCGTTTTTATGGGGAAGTAAATACTGTTTTGCTTCCCGTTTTATTCGCCCTGGATTAAATGACGGGTCCAACCCTTTTTGCCGGCATTCTTCATTGCGTGGAAAAAATCGTTTTGTTATATTGGTTTCGCTCACTGCACAGTTTCAGCTGGCAGCGAAGCAAGCAATTTCAACTTAATGAGGTTTGAAAAATGATCGACCTGAACGAGCAAGAAATCGACTATATCTCCGGCGGCGTGGACGTTGAAGGCTATCCTTCGAGCGATCCTAATGAAGGCGACCCGCTGAAAAAGCCAGGTCCTTACAACGCCTACTACGCAATGTAATCGGCGGTCATGACCCTGCCAGCCGGCTGCGGCATGTGGGGTCTTTTTCGTGCATTCAACCGCGTTCCACAACGATCCGCAGCAGCGCCATCCGCTGCACCGCCTTTGACATCCGCACTGCCCTGGCCGGCCCTGCAATCTCTTCCCCGTATTCACCTCGAAACCGCCGAGACCGATCCGATTGGCGCTGTGCCCGTTACGTGTTGAAGACGCCGATCGCACAGCGCAGAAATCGCTCTGGCGTGGCGATGCGCGCCCCGTCCAGCGCCCATTGCCAGCCCAGGTAATTCGGCAGGTAGCGCGAAGCGACGCCATGAAAGCGCGCCAGCCATTGCCGGAAGCGCCGGTGGTAAGCATTCACGTTTTGCACGTGGACGGCTCCACGGACGCGCTCGCCGGCGCGCAAGTTGACGAACTCATGGGAAATGCCGGCTTCGCGCGTAAAGCAGCGGTACGCGGGATGCCCATCGGTGACCAGCAGGACATCGGGATCGAGCACGGGCAACAGGTGCCGGTGCAACTGATCCCTAGTGAGGGCGCCGCGTCCGGTGATGAAGTCGTGGGTGCCGCCGGTGCGGTCGCGTGCGACCAGCACGCACACGTGCTCGCGGGAGATGCCGCGGGTTGCAGCCACGCCGCCCCGGCGCCGCGCCGGCCGGTCGAGCTTGCGCGAGCCCTTCTGCGACTCCAACAGGAAGAGCTCGTCGGCCTCGGCAATGCCTGCCAGCCGCTCCGGGCGGTCGTGTTTGACGAGCGCAAGAAAGCGGTGGCGCCAGCGGAAGCTGGTGTTGCGGTGCACCTCGAGCGCCTTGGCGCTGGTCCGTACGCTCTTGGCATCGAGCATATTGCCGAGGTAGCCGAGCCACTTGGCGCGGTGGCGTAGCCGCGACAAGGGGGTGCCGCTCAGGGCCGTGAAGGTCCTGCCGCAGGCACGGCAACGGTAACGCTGCAGTCCCCGGCTGTGACCGTGCCGATAGGAACGCCGCGCCTGACATGAAGGACAGCAAGGATCCGGCGCCGCGCATGCAATCGCCTCGCACACCTGGTCCAACCCGACCGCCGGCCGCAAGGCATCCATCAGTTGGAGACGCTGGCGCCTGGTCAGTAGGGAAAGCTGCCGCAGCCACCTGCCAAAGCGTTTCGTTTCCATCGCTGCTCTACTGGTCTGTGAGAATGCGATTTGGACTCCGACAAAGCTCGACAGTTCAAATTCAACACACAGCGGTGACAGCGCCATCCGATTTAATACCGTCCCGGACCTGCCATTCTTTTTCCTGCGGCGATAATAAAACGCTTGATAAACACGTCCCCGGTATTCTGGAGCGAGTCGGCGTACTCGTGCACATATATTCCGGCTCGGCATTCCGCTTTAATAGCGGAACGAGGCGCGAATAGATTCACCCCGCCCATACAACCAAGCAAGCCGAACCGGGCGGTTCACTTCCACTGCGCGGCGACCGCGCCGGCTTGTGCAATTCAAACGACAACGGCCCGGTGCTTGCGGCGACCGGGCCGTTCGAGCCTTGCATCAGCGCCGCAAGGCGCAGGGGATTACTTCGCGTTCATCAGCGCGACGGTGGTGTCGAGCATGCGGTTCGAGAAGCCCCACTCGTTGTCGTACCACGACGAGACCTTCACCAGGCGGCCCGAGACCTTGGTCAGGGTGGCGTCGAAGTTCGACGATGCCGGGTTGTGGTTGAAGTCCACCGAGACCAGCGGGTCGGTGTTGTAGGTCAGGATGCCTTTCAGGGCGCCTTCCGAAGCCGACTTCATCAGGGCGTTGACTTCCTCGACGGTGGTGTCGCGCTTGGCGATGAAGGACAGGTCGACGATCGACACGTTGATGGTCGGCACGCGGATCGCGAAGCCGTCCAGCTTGCCGTTCAGCTCAGGCAGCACCAGGCCGACCGCGGCGGCGGCGCCGGTCTTGGTCGGGATCATCGACTGGGTGGCCGAACGGGCGCGGCGCAGGTCTTCGTGCATCACGTCGGTCAGCACCTGGTCGTTGGTGTAGGCGTGCACGGTGGTCATCAGGCCGGTTTCCAGGCCGATGGCGTCGTGCAGGGGCTTGACCAGCGGGGCCAGGCAGTTGGTGGTGCAGGAAGCGTTCGAGATGACGGTATCCGAGCTCTTGAGCACGTCCTGGTTCACGCCAAACACGATGGTGGCGTCGACGTCCTTGCCGCCCGGGGCCGAGATGATGACCTTCTTGGCGCCGCCCTTCAGGTGGGCCGAAGCCTTTTCCTTGGTGGTGAAGAAGCCGGTGCACTCCAGGACCACGTCCACGCCCAGCTCGCCCCATGGGATTTCGGCCGGGTTACGCTGCGCGAACACGCGGATCTTGTCGCCGTTGACGATCATGTTGTCGCCTTCGACCGTGACGGTGCCCGGGAACTTGCCGTGGGCGGTGTCGTAGCGGGTCAGGTGGGCGTTCGACTCGGCGTTGCCGAGGTCGTTGATCGCCACGATCTGGATGTCTTGCTTCTTGCCGCCTTCGTAGAACGCGCGCAGGATGTTGCGGCCGATACGGCCATAACCGTTGATTGCTACCTTGATCGTCATGCTTTGCTCCTGATTAGAAAAAAACTTTTTTCACAACGCACATGCTGGTCTGCATTCAAAACGGGGCCGCCCGCAGGCAGCCCCTTGAAACCTTTAGGCTACGATTACAGCCTTGGCCTTGGCGACCACGTTCTCGACGGTGAAGCCGAAGTGCTTGAACAGCACCGGCGCCGGCGCCGATTCGCCGAAGGTGTCGATGCCGACCACGGCGCCTTCCAGGCCCACGTACTTGTACCAGAAGTCGGTCACGCCGGCTTCGATCGCGACACGTGGAATCCCGCGCGGCAGGACACTTGCTTTGTAGTCCGCATTCTGGCGCTCGAACACGTCGGTCGACGGCATCGAGACCACGCGTGCGGCAACGCCCTCGCCCGTCAGCGCATCGGCTGCCTTCATCGCCAGCTCGACTTCCGAACCGGTGGCGATCAGGATCACCTTCGCATCGGCGGCGTCGCGCAGCACGTAGCCGCCCTTGGCCACGTTGGCGATGGCGGCCGCGTCACGCTCCATGAACGGCAGGTTCTGGCGCGAGAAGATCAGGGTCGACGGGCCGTCCTTGCGCTGGACCGCGGCGCCCCAGGCCACCTGCGATTCGACGGTATCGCACGGACGCCAGTTGTCCAGGTTCGGGATCAGGCGCAGCGACGAGACGTGCTCGATCGACTGGTGGGTCGGGCCGTCTTCGCCCAGGCCGATCGAGTCGTGGGTGAACACGAACAGCGAACGGATCTTCATCAGCGCGGCCATGCGCAGCGCGTTGCGGCTGTAGTCCGAGAAGGTCAGGAAGGTCGCGCCGAACGGGATGAAGCCGCCGTGCAGGGCGACGCCGTTCTGGATCGCGGCCATGCCGAATTCGCGCACGCCGTAGTTGATGTGGTTGCCCGGGATGCCCGAGCGCACCGCCACCGATTCCTTCCAGTTGGTCAGGTTCGAGCCGGTCAGGTCGGCCGAGCCGCCCAGGAATTCCGGCAGGGTCGAGGCCAGCGCCTGGATCGCGTTCTGCGAGGCCTTGCGGGTGGCGATGGTTTCCTTCTTCTCGACGCAGGCGGCGACGGCGGCGTCCAGCACCTCGTTGAAGTTGCCCGGCAGTTCGCCCTTCATGCGGCGCTCGAATTCGGCGGCCAGCTGCGGGTGGGCTTCGCGGTAGGCGGCGAAGCAGGCGTTCCATGCGCCTTCAGCTTCGGCGCCGCGCTGTTTCGCGTCCCAGGCTTCGTAGATCTCGCCCGGGATGTCGAAGGGGATCGGATCCCACAGCAGGTGCTGGCGCACGGCCGCGATTTCCTTGTCGCCCAGCGGGGCGCCGTGGACCTTGTCGCCGCCTTCCAGGTTCGGGGCGCCCTTGCCGATGATGGTCTTGCAGCAGATCAGGGTCGGACGGTCCGATTGCTTGGCCTGCTCGATGGCGGCGGATACCGCGGCGACGTTGTGGCCGTCGACCTTCGGGATCACGTTCCAGCCGTAGGCCTCGAAACGCTTCTGGGTGTCGTCGGTGAACCAGCCTTCGACGCGGCCGTCGATCGAGATGCCGTTGTCGTCGTACAGCCAGATCAGCTTGTTCAGGCGCAGGGTGCCGGCCAGCGAGGCCACTTCGTGCGAGATGCCTTCCATCAGGCAGCCGTCGCCCAGGAAGGCGTAGGTGTAGTGATCGACCACCTCGTAGCCCGGACGGTTGAATTCATAGCCCAGCAGCCACTCGGCCAGCGCCATGCCGACCGAGTTCGCGATGCCCTGGCCGAGCGGGCCGGTGGTGGTTTCCACGCCCGGGGTGATGCCCACTTCCGGGTGGCCCGCGGTCTTCGAGTGCAGCTGGCGGAAGTCGCGCAGGTCGTCCATGCTCAGGTCGTAGCCGGCCAGGTGCAGCATCGCATAGTGCAGCATCGAGCCATGGCCGTTCGAGAGCAGGAAGCGGTCGCGGTTGAACCAGCCCGGATTGGCCGGGTTGTGGCGGTAATGCTTGTCCCACAGCGCGACGCCGATCTCGGCCATGCCCATCGGCATGCCCGGGTGGCCCGAATTGGCTTTCTGGACGGCGTCCATCGCCAGCGCGCGGATCGCGTTGGCCATCAGGGTGGTGGTTTGCGTAGATTTCATGAATTAACGATGCTGGATCAGGGAATGGGGAAAGCGGTGGCGCGCTGGCCGTAGCCCGTTATTCTACCAGACAGAGGTGCTGCCGAATTAAAATGCAGTTTGTTCAATTCCACACAGCCACCGCATGCCCCGCTTCCACGTTTCCCAGCCGCTCGCCCCCGGCGCCACCGTCGACCTGCCCGAGGCCGTCGCCCACCACCTGCACGTCGTGCGCCAGCAGCCGGGCGCCGCCCTCACCCTGTTCAACGGCGAAGGCGGCCAGTACCGCGCCTCGCTGGCCGAGATCGGCAAGCGGCGCGCCAGCGCCCTGGTGGAAGCCTTCGAGGACGTCGAGGCCGAGGCGCCCTACCCCGTCACCCTGGCCCAGGGCCTGCCCGAGGGGTCGAAGATGGACTGGATCGTCGAGAAGGCGGTGGAGCTGGGCGTGGCGGGAATCCAGCCGCTGGCGGCCCAGCGCAGCGTGGTGCGCCTGTCGGGCGAGCGGGCCGAAAAACGCCAGGCCCATTGGCAGGGGGTGATCGTGGCCGCGTCCGAGCAGAGCGGCCGCAACCGCTTGGCCCGGCTGCACCCGCTGGCCGATGTCCAGCCCTGGCTGTCCAGCCCGGACGCGGGCGCCGGTCCCCGCATCCTGCTCAGCCCCCGCGCCACCCAGTCGCTGGCGGCCTGGGCCCGGGCAACGCCGGCGCAGGCCGTGACCCTGCTGGTCGGTCCCGAGGGCGGCTTCACACCGCAGGAGGAAGAAGCGGCGATCGCGGCCGGCGCCCTGTCGCTCTCGATGGGGCCGCGCGTGCTGCGCACCGAGACCGCCGGACTGGCGGCGCTGGCCATCCTGGCCGGGGCCTGGGGCGCGATCTAGGCGGCGTGCATATATATAGTAGGGTTGGCGGCTCTGCCGCCGACGCGTGATCGT
>NZ_JBAMDH010000045.1:0-33026 GCF_036961685.1 Massilia sp. DD77 | reverse complement strand
TCCTGCTCTTCGCCCGCGAACAGCAGGGCGTGAACTGGTCGTTGGCGGCGCGCTCCTCGTCGGTCAAGTACATATCGCGGTGATCGGGCACGCCGTCCACCACGCGCGTCAGGCAGGTGCCGCACACGCCTTCCTCGCATGAGTAGGGAATGTCGACACCCTGCTCGGCGAGGACCTGGATCACCGTGCGGCCGGCCGGCACGCTCACCACCTTGCCGCTCGAGGCCAGCTTGACGTCGAAGGCCTGGTCGCCCGTGGTATCGATCACGGCGCCGGCGAAATACTCGACGTGCAGCTGCGCCTCCGGCCAGCCTTGCGCCCTGGCGCTCGACAGGATGTGCTCGATGAAGCCACCCGGACCGCAGACATACAGGTGCGTGCCCTCGTCCGGCTGCGCCAGCAGCGTGGGAGCATCCAGCCTGCTCGCCACGTCGTCGTCGAAATGAAAATGCACCTGCCCCGCGAATCCGGACGCCCCGATCCGCTCCCGGAATGCGGCCAGCGACGGCGAGCGCGTGCAATAGTGCATTTCGAAAGCCGCGCCCCGGGCGGCCAGGGCCTCGGCCATCGCCAGGATCGGCGTCACGCCGATGCCGCCCGCCAGCAGCAGCGTGCGTCGCGCCTCGACCAGGGGAAAATGGTTCCTGGGCGCGCTGATCCGGAGCACCGTCCCCTCCCGCACGCGCTCGTGCATGGCTTGCGAACCGCCGCGCGAAGCGGCATCGCGCAGCACGCCGATCAGGTAGCGGTGGGTCTCGTGCGGAGCATTGCACAGCGAGTACTGGCGCACCAGCTGCTCGCCCAGGTGGACATCGATATGGGCACCGGCCTCGAAAGGCGGCAAGGACTGGCCGTCGGTGCGCACCAGTTCGTAGCTGCAGATGCCGTCCGCCTCGCAGCTGCGGGCCGCGACGCGCACTTCGATCGTGTCCGCGCTCATGCCGCCTGGTCCTTCGCTGCCGCCTGCGGGCGTTCGCGCGCCAGCCATTGGTCGATGATGCGGCGCGATTGCACGCCGCCGGCGTCGATATTCAGCATCAGGAGCTTGCGCTCGGGATGGCGCAGGATGTTCTGCTGCTGCAGCTCCAGCATCTCGCGGTCTTCACCGAAGATCTTGCCCTGCCCTTCGCGAATCGTCTTCGTCAATTCCACATCGTCCGGCTTGAACTGGCGCGCCATGCCCCAGAAATACCAGTGCGAGGTCTCGGTCTCGGGTGTGATGAAGTCCACCACGATACTCGACACCTTGTGGGCGGGGTCGGCGTGGTAGCCGCCCTTGCCCGCATGGGCCACGCCCACTTCGATCATCACGTGGCTGGGCGCGTTGAAGCGGCAGATCTGCCAGCGGTCCACCGGCACGTCGTCGGCCAGGCCGTTTCCGCGCAGGGCCGCGCGCCAGAACGGCGGCGCGCCGATGTTCTCCATGAAGCGGCTGGTGATGACTTCCTCGCCTTCGACCCTGGTCGTCACCGGTGCTTCGTCGATCTCCTTCTGCCCGATGCTCGAGGCGTGCACATAGGTCTCGTGGGTCAGGTCCATCAGGTTGTCGACCATGAGGCGGTAGTCGCAATTGATGTGATACAGCCCGCCGCCATAGGCCCATTCCGGATTCTCCGCCCACTCCAGGCGGTGGATGGCGGCCGGATCGGCCAATTCCTTGTCGCCGGTCCAGACCCAGATGAAGCCGTAGCGTTCTTCCACCGGATAGCTGCGGATGCAGGGAAAGCCGCGCACGCGCTGGCCGGGCATGCTGACGGTCTTGCCTTCGCAGCCCATCTCCAGGCCGTGGTAGCCGCATACCAGATTGCCGTCGCGGACGAAGCCGAGCGACAGCGGCGCGCCGCGGTGGGGGCAGAAATCCTCGACCGCGGCGACCTTGCCGCCCTGGCCGCGGTAGAACACGATCTTTTCGCCGCAGATCTGCCGGCCCAGCGGCTTGCCTTCGATCTCGTCCGGCGTACATGCCACGTACCACGCGTTTTTCGGGAACATTGTCGTCTCCTGTCTCGTCAGATGTTTTAATATTCAGTGCACTGAATGTTTAGAAAAGTATCTTCCTTTTGCGGGCCGAAGTAAACTCCGGTTTCGATGTTTTTTGTTGGTGCACCGCACCACGCCAGGACCAGCCATGCCGACCAGCCAAGCGCAGCACCACCTCGACCTGTACGAACACCCGGGCCACCTGCTGCGCCGCGCGCAGCAGATATCGGTGTCGCTGTTCTACGATGAACTGGGCACCGAGCTGACCCCGGTGCAGTATGCGATCCTGAGCCGGCTGGCCGACCATCCCGGCATCGACCAGGTGTCGCTGGCGGGCCTGGCGGCGATCGATACCTCGACCGGCGCGACGGTGTGCGCACGGCTGGAAGAGAAAGGACTGCTGGAGCGCAAGGTCATCCCGCACAACCGCCGCCAGCGCGCGCTCAGCATCACGCCTTCGGGCGCTCGGCTGCTGGAAGAACTGGAAGCGGGCGCGCTGCGCCTGCGCGAGCGTCTGCTGGCGCCGCTGGCAGCGGCCGAGCAGCGCCAGTTCATGGAACTGCTGGCCAAGCTGGTGAGCGGGAACAACGAGCAGAGCCGCGCGCCGCTGGCCCTGCCCTCCTCAGGCGTTTAGTCCACGCCCGGGTCGCGGACCTTCTCGACCGTGTCGAACTCCACGTTGAACACGCCGCCATTGGCCTGCTCGGCCTTGCGGATGTAGACGTTCTGGACGATGTCGCGGGTGGCCGGGTCGATCGAGACCGGGCCGCGCACGCTGGTCCAGGCGGCGCCCTTCATGGCCTCCACCAGTTTCGTCCCATCGCTGTTGCCGCCGGTTTTCTTCAGGGCCGCGTACAGCAGCTGCATGCCGTCCCAGGCGCCGACCGCGTGGAAGTTCGGGCGCAGGCCCTTGTTGGCCTTGCCGAAGGCGGCGACGAAGGCCTTGTTTTCCGGCGACGGGTGGGCGGCCGAATAATGGTGGCTGCTGACCACGCCCAGCGCGGCCGGTCCGATGCTCGGCATCAGGTCGTCGTCCAGCACGTCGCCGGTGGCGATCAGGCGGATGCCGGCCTTGTCCAGGCCGCGGTCGGTGAACTGCTTGAGCACCGCAGCGCCCTCGCCCGAAGGCACGAACACGAACACGGCGTCCGGCTTGGCGTCCTTCACCCGCGCCAGGAAAGGCGCGTAGTCCGGATTGCGCAGCGGCGCGCGCAGGCTGGCCACCACCTTGCCGCCGGCGGCGCCGAAGTCCTTGACGAAGACCTTCTCGGCATCGATGCCGGGACCGTAGTCGGAGACGAAAGTCACCACCGACTTGATGTTGTTCTTTGCAGCCCACTGCGCCATCGGCGCGGTCACCTGCGCCAGGGTGAAGCCGGTGCGCACGATGTAGGGCGAGCGCTCGACGATCACCGAGGTGGCGGCGTTCATCACGATCATCGGTACCTTGGCCTGGGTGGCGACCGGCGCGGCGGCGAAGGCCAGCGGGGTCAGGCCGAAGCCGGCCAGCACCTGCACGCGGTCGCGCGCCACCAGTTCCTGGGCGATGCGCTTGGTCACATCGGGCGAGACGCCGCCGTCGTCCTTCAGGATCACCTGGACCTGGCGGCCGGCGACGGTATTGCCGTTCTGCTGCAGGAAGAGCTTGACGGCGGCGTCGACCTGGCGGCCGGTGGAGGCGAAGGGGCCGGACATGGGCACGATCAGGCCGACCTTGAGCGGCTCGGCGGCGACGGCGACGCCGGCGGACAGCATGGCGGCGCCCAGCAGGATGTGACGGCGGATCTGATTCAGTGGTTTCAAGATGGTGTCTCCATTTGTTGTAGGGTGGACGGGTTCCCCGTCCACGCGTTCAAGCGGCGGCGATCGGCCCGGGCGCAAGGATTCACGCCTGAACGATCGCCGCGTGGGCGGGGAACCCGCCCACGCCACGGCTACGCGACTGCCACCAGGCGGTCGAGTTTTTCCCCATCCGCCAGCAGGCTCGCGCTATCCGAGTCGTGCACGATGCGGCCACGGTCCAGCACGATGGCGCGCGAGGTCAGCGAGAGCGCCAGGCGTGCATGCTGCTCGACCACGATCACCGACATGCCTTCCTCGGCCACCAGGCGCCGGATCACGCGCACCAGTTCCTGCACGATGATCGGGGCCAGCCCTTCCATCGGCTCGTCCAGCAGCAGGATGCGCGGATTGGTCATCAGCGCGCGGGCGATCGCCAGCATCTGCTGCTCGCCACCCGAGAGCTGGTTGCCCATGTTGGCGCGGCGCTCCTGCAGGCGCGGGAAGATCTCGTAAACCTTCGCCAGGGTCCACGGGCCGGGGCGCGCCACCACCGTCAGATGTTCCTCCACGCTCAAGGAAGGGAACATATGGCGTTCCTGCGGCACCCAGCCCAGGCCTTCGCGCGAGCGGCGCCAGGTCGGCACGCGCGCGATGTCGGCACCGGCCCAGCGGATCGCGCCGCGGTGCAGGCGCGTCAGGCCCATCAGGGTCACCAGCAGGCTGGTCTTGCCCACGCCGTTACGGCCCAGCAGCGCGAGACTGTCGCCCTCGTGCATCGTGAAGGACACGTCTTCGAGCACGATCGATTCGCCGTAGCCCGCCGTGACCTTGTCCAGAGCAAGCAGCTCAGCCATGTTCCACCTCACCCAGATACACTTCTTTCACACGCGGATCGGCCGCGATTTCGGCCGGCGTCCCTTCGGTCAGCACCTTGCCGCCCACCAGCACCGTGATGCGGTCGGCGAAGCGGAACACCAGACCCATGTCGTGCTCGATGAAGACCACGGTCACGTCGCGCGGCAGCTGGGCGATCACCTCGAACAGCTCCTTGCTTTCGGCCTGGGGAATGCCGGCGGCGGGTTCGTCTAGCAGCAGGATCCTGGGCTTGGTCGCCAGCGCCAGCGCGATCTCCACCAGGCGCTGCTTGCCGTAGGCCATGCTGCGGGTGACGCTGTTGGCCTGGTCGGTCAGCCTGAGGGTGGCCAGCAGCGCCATCGCCTCGTCGATCACGTCCTGGTGCTTCTCGACCGTCTTGTACCAGCAGCTCGGCAAGCCGCGCCGTTCGCAGATCGCCAGCGCCACCGACTCGAGCACGGTCATGCCCGCGAACAGGGTGTTGATCTGGAAGGTCCGGGTCATGCCCAGCTTGACGCGCTTGTGCTGCGGCAGCTTCGTGATGTCCTGGCCGCCCAGGTAGACCGCGCCGCTGGTCGGCGCCAGCGCGCCGGTCAGCAGGTTGATGAAAGTGGTCTTTCCGGCGCCGTTCGGGCCGATCAGCGCATGGCGCGAGCCGGGCACGAAGTTCAGGCAGACGTCGGTATTGGCCTTGAAGCCGCCCCACTGCTTGCACAGCGAGTCGGTACGCAGGGTGTTGTCGTTCATGCTGCCTCCTTGCGTTTGGCGGGCTTGAGGCTGGCGATGAGTTTTTCGCCGCCGCCCAGGATGCCGCCGCGTGCGAACAGCACGATCAGCACCAGCAGCAGGCCGATGTAGAACTGCCAGTAGGCCGGATCCAGCCCCGAGATATAGTCCTGGGCCACCATGAACACGGCGGCGCCAATCAGCGCGCCGTACAGGCGGCCGGTGCCTCCCAGCACCAGCATGATGAGCAGTTCCGCCGAGCGCGGGAAGCCCAGCACGTCGAGGCCGACGAACTGCGTGGTCTGGGCCAGCAATGCGCCCGCGATGCCGGCAACGGCGGCGCTCACGGTGTAGATGGCGCGCAAGCGGCGGTCGACGTTGGCGCCGATGGCCGGCATGCGGCGACCGCCTTCGCGGATGCCCCGCAGCGACAGGCCGAAGGGCGAATGCACCAGGCGGCGCATGGCCACGAACAGGATGAACAGCACGCCGAAGCTGTACCAGAATGCCGTCTTGCCGAACAGGTCGAATTCGAAGGTGCCGAACAGATTGTTCATGACCATGCCCGACAGGCCGTCGACGCCGCCGGTCAGGAAGGCCGCCTTGTTCGCGGCTTCGAACAGCATCAGGCCGATGCCGAGGGTGACCATCAGGCGCGCCAGGTCCTGGCCGCGCACCACCAGGAAGCTGACGAAGAAGCCGAACAGGCCGGCCACCAGCGCCGCCGCTCCCAGTCCGGAGATGGGTTCGCCCCAGCCGTGCACCGACAGCAGGCCGGCCGTGTAGGCGCCCAGGCCGAAAAAGGCCGCGTGGCCCAGCGAGACGATGCCCGCATAGCCCAGGATCAGGTCGAGCGAGAGCGCGAACAGGCCGACGATCATGATCTGGCTGACCAGAACCAGGTAGTTCGGGAAGAGGAAATAGGACGCTACCGGCAGCAGCCAGAACACGATCTCCAGCGGTTTCCAGCGGTCGTTCGGCAGGCGCAGGGTGCCAGGCTTCATCGTGGCCTCAGGCTTGGCGTCGATCGGGGCGGCCTTGACCGCCGAGGTGGAAAAGGCGTTCATGCTTTCCTCCGTACGAGGCCGGCCGGGAACAGGATCAGCAGCACGACCATCAGGGTGTAGATGACGAAGGCGCCGACTTCCGGGACATAGTATTTGCCGGCCACGTCGAACACGCCGAGGATCAGCGCCGCGATCAGCGGGCCCTTGATCGAACCGGCGCCGCCGACGGCGACCACCAGCAGGAAGTAGACCATGTACTTGACCGGGAAGCTCGGGTCCAGGCCCAGCACGTCGATGCCCAGGCCGCCCCCCAGTCCGGCCAGGCCGGAGCCCAGTGCGAAGGTCAGGCTGAACACGCGGCTGACGTTGATCCCGAGGCCTTCGGCCGCGGTCTGGTTGTCGACCGAAGCACGGATCTGGGCGCCGAAGCGGGTGCGCTCGATCAAGAGGTAGAGGCCAAGGGTTACCAGGACCACGACCGCGATCAGGAACAGGCGATAGGAACCCAGGTCGAGGCCCAGCACATTCACCTGGCCGCGCAGCCAGTCCGGCAGCTGCACCGGCTGCTGGGTCGGGCCGAACAGGAAGGTGGCGCCGGCCACCGCCATGAAAGTCAGGCCGATCGAGAACAGCACCTGGTCCAGGTGGCTGGCCTTGTACAGGCGGCGGTAGAGCGTGCGTTCCAGCAGCAGGCCGACAAGGGCGGCGGCGATGAAGGCCAGCGGCAGGGTCGCCAGGAAAGGCAATCCCATGCGGTTGAGCAAGGTCACGCAGACGAAGCCGCCGATCATGGCGAAGGCGCCGTGCGCCAGGTTGACGAAGTTCATCAGGCCCATCGTCACCGACAGGCCGACGCTAATCAGGAACAACAGGCTGCCGTAGGCGACGCCGTCGAACAGCACGCCGATCATGTTGCCGATCATGGCTGCCTCCTGTTTTGTGCTCGTGGTATTTTCATGTTTTGTCTCCTGCTTCTCTTCCTGTAAAACCTTACGAAATCAGACGCGCTCGATGACGATCGCGATACCCTGCCCCACGCCGATACACATGGTACACAAGGCATAGCGCCCCCGTGTGCGGTGCAGCTGGTACATGGCCGTCGTCACCAGACGCGCGCCGCTCATGCCGAGCGGATGGCCGAGCGCGATGGCGCCGCCATAGGGATTGACACGCGGGTCGTCGTCGGCAATGCCGAGCTCGCGCAGCACCGCCAGGCCCTGCGAGGCAAAGGCCTCGTTGAGTTCGATGATGTCCATCTGGTCGATCGACATGCCCAGCTGGCGCATCAGCTTTTGCGTGGCCGGCGCCGGGCCGATGCCCATCACGCGCGGCGCCACGCCGGCGGTGGCCATGCCGACGATGCGCGCGCGCGGGGTGAGGCCATACTGGGCGGCCGCTTCCGCGCCGGCGATCAGGAGAGCGCAGGCGCCGTCGTTGACGCCCGAGGCGTTGCCGGCGGTGACGCTGCCTTCGGCATGCACCACGCCTTTCAATTTGGCCAGGGCCTCGATGCTGGTCTCGCGCGGGTGCTCGTCCTGCTCGAAGCGGACCGGATCGCCCTTCTTTTGCGGCACCAGGACCGGCACGATCTCGTCGGCGAACAGGCCGTCGCGCTGGGCGCGCGCGGTCTTTTGCTGGCTGGCCAGCGCGAAGCGGTCCTGGTCCGCGCGCGACACCTGGTAGTCCACCGCCACGTTTTCGGCCGTCTCGGGCATGGCGTCGGTGCCGTACAAGGCCTTCATCTGCTTGTTCGGAAAGCGCCAGCCGATGGTGGTGTCGTAAATCGCGGCGTTGCGCGAGAACGCGCTATCGGCCTTGCCCATCACGAAAGGCGCGCGCGTCATCGACTCGACGCCGCCCGCGATCATCAGGCGGGTTTCACCGGCGCGGATGGCGCGGGCGGCGATGCCGACCGCGTCCATGCCCGAGCCGCACAGGCGGTTGACCGTGGTGCCCGGTACTTCGGGCGGCAGGCCGGCCAGCAGCGCCGCCATGCGCGCCACGTTGCGGTTGTCCTCGCCGGCCTGGTTGGCGCAGCCGTAGACGATGTCGTCCACCGCGCTCCAGTCCACGCCTGGATTGCGCGCCATGAGTTCGCGCAGCGGGACCGCGCCCAAGTCGTCGGCGCGCATGTCCTTCAGGGCGCCGCCGTAGCGGCCGATCGGGGTGCGGATCGCATCGCAGATAAACGCGTCGGTCATGCCTGCTCCTTGTCTTGTGGGGCCAGCAGCTCGGCGTCGGTGACGGCCTGCAGCTCGGCGAAAGTAAGTCCTGGCGCCATTTCGCGCACCGCCAGCCCCTGCGGGGTGACGTCGAGCACGGCCAGGTCGGTATAGATGCGGTTGACGCAGGCGACGCCGGTCAGCGGGTAGCTGCACTGGCGGACGATCTTGCTTTCCCCCGTCTTGGTCTGGTGGTCCATCATCACGAACACCTGCTTGGCGCCGATCGCGAGGTCCATCGCACCGCCGACGGCGGGAATGGCGTCCGGGGCGCCGGTGTGCCAGTTGGCCAGGTCGCCCTTGCTGGATACCTGGAAGGCGCCCAGCACGCAGACGTCGAGATGGCCGCCGCGCATCATGGCGAAGGAGTCGCCGTGATGGAAGTAGGCGCCGCCGGTCAGCAGGGTGACCGGCTGCTTGCCGGCGTTGATCAGGTCTTCGTCTTCTTCGCCGGGAGCGGGCGCCGGGCCCATGCCGAGCAGGCCGTTCTCGCTGTGCAGGAAGACTTCGCGGTCGCTCGGCAGGTAGTTGGCCACCTTGGTCGGCAAGCCGATGCCCAGGTTGACGTAGGCCCCCTCGTGGATGTCCTCGGCCACGCGGGCGGCGATCTGGTCGCGGCTATACCGGTTCAATGCGGCGTTCATGCTGCCTCCTTTACCACGCGCTGGACAAAGATTCCCGGCGTGACGATGACTTCCGGGTCGAGTTCGCCGAGCGCGACGATGTCCTGGACCTGGGCGATGGTGACCTTGGCGGCCATCGCCATGATCGGGCCGAAGTTGCGCGCGGTCTTGCGGTACACCAGGTTGCCCCAGCGGTCGCCGCGCAGCGCCTTGATGAGCGCGAAGTCGGCGTGGATCGGCGACTCGAGCACGTAGTTGCGGCCGGCGATCTCGCGCGTTTCCTTGCCTTCCGCAAGCAGGGTTCCGTAGCCGGTCGGGGTGAAGAAGCCCCCGATGCCGGCGCCGGCCGCGCGGATGCGTTCTGCCAGGTTGCCCTGCGGGGTCAGTTCCAGTTCGATCTCGCCGGCGCGGTAGAGCGCGTCGAAATGGTGGGAATCCGCCTGGCGCGGGAAGGAGCAAACAATTTTGCGCACGCGCTTCGCCCTGATCAGCGCCGCCAGCCCCGTCTCGCCGTTGCCGGCATTGTTATTGACGATGGTGAGTTCGCGCGCGCCCTGGGCGATCAGCGCATCGATCAGCGCCGACGGCATGCCGGCGTTGCCGAACCCGCCGATCATGACGGTGGCGCCGTCGTGCACATCGGCGACGGCGCGTTCCAGCGTTTTAAAAGTTTTATCGATCATGTTCTTTCGCCTGTCGCGTGCAGCCATGGGCCGCACGCTTGAAATAGTGGCTCTGTTGTTCGATAATCGCACTAATGATCGATTACCGTCCATCCAAGTGTATCGAGTGGTGGATGAAAAGGTCAAGAAAAAAGAGCAATCGAAGCGCCCTTCCCTGCATTAAAATCTCGCCATGACCACATCGACAACAAAACGAAGTACCGAGCCAGCCACCGAAGCCCCCGAGGAACGCGAACCGACGATCGCCGAACAGATCGACGCCCTCACCGACCCGAGTTTCATGACTTCGCTCGCGCGCGGCCTGGCCGTGGTGCGCGCCTTCAGCGATTCGCGCAAGCCCCAGACCATTGCCCAGATCAGCCAGAAGACCGGGATCCCGCGCGCCGCCGTACGCCGCTGCCTGTACACCCTGCAGCAGCTCGGCTATGTCGATGCCGAACTGAACAATTTCTCGCTGCGCCCCAAGGTGCTCACCCTCGGTTATTCCTACCTGTCCTCGACGCCGCTGACGGTGTCGAGCCAGCCCTACCTGAACGGCATCTCGCGCGAGCTGGGCGAATCCAGCTCGCTCGCGGTGCTGGACGACGGCGAAGTGCTGTACGTGGCCCGCGCCGCCGCCACGCGCGTGATGTCGGTGGCGCTCAATACCGGCAGCCGCCTGCCCGCCTACTGCACCTCGCTGGGCCGCGTGATGCTGGCCCACCTGGCGCCAGCCGAACTCGATGCCTATTTCGCCCGCACCAAGCTGCGCGCCATGACCGAACGCACGGTCGTGAACCAGAAGCGCCTGCGCGAGATCCTCGCCGGCGTGCGCCAGGACGGCTACGCGGTGAACGACGAGGAACTCGAACTCGGCCTGCGCTCGATTTCGGTGCCGGTGCGCGGCGCCTCCGGCCAGGTGCTGGCGGCCTTGAACGTGGGCGCCCAGGCGGGCCGCGTCAGCGTGGAGCGCATGAAGCAGGAGTTCCTGCCCGTCCTGCTGCGCGGCGCCCAGGAACTCTCGGTGCTGCTGCCCTGAGACCCGGTCAGAAGTGGTGACGCAGGCCGGCCATGACGCCGTTCTGCGTCATGCCGACGCCCACGGTGCCGCCGGCGTCCAGGGCCACCGCCGAGGCGCCGTCGTTGTCCATGCGGCCGACCGCGCCGTATACATGGGTACGCTTCGACAGCGAATAGGTCAGGCGCGCCACCAGCATCGACACATCCGAATTCGAATTCTTCTGGTCGCGCTTGGCCCATTGCGCGTCGATGGTGTACGCGCCGATCGGGTGGCTGGCGCCGAAGTACCACAGCGCCGATTCGCTCAGGCCGGTCGAGGCCTTGGTTTCGCGGTCGATCACCCCGGCCCCCAGCTTGGTCGCGCCCAGCATGACATAGCCGTTCACGGTGGTGCGCACGTCGGTGTTGGCACTGCTGCTCAGGCCGAAGGCCGCGCCCGTGTTCCCGTATAGCTTGTCGTAGGACGCGTTCAGTCCCCAGGCCTTGGTCTCGTAGCCGAGCAGGCCGGTGTACTGGCGGCAGGCCTTGGAATTGCCCGCCACTTCGCCGCCGCAGTTGGTGGCCGCCGGGCCGCCCGCCGCAGAGGCGTCGCGCCCGAAACTGTAGGTGGCGCCCACCACCATCCCGCTGAAACTGCCCATGTAGCCGATCGCGTTGTCGCTGCGCGCGTTCGGCAGGTAGGGGTCGATGCTGCCGATCGCGAACAGGTGCGGGCCCAGCACGTCGGTCTTCAGACCCGAGATATAGGTCATGTTGTTCTGGCGGCCCAGGGTCAGGGTGCCCCAGGCGCCCTTCAGGCCGACCTGGGCGGCGCGGCCGAACAGGCGGTTGCCCTGGCCCGACACGCCCGTGTCCATCGCGAAGCCGCTTTCCAGCACGAAGAAGGCCTGCAGGCCATTGCCCAGGTCCTCGGTGCCGCGAAAACCCACGCGCGAAGGGAAGGAGCTGGTCAGCGAAGGCATCTTGGTGGCCGAATCGCCGGCGGCGTTGACGTTGGTGACGCGGGCCAGGCCGGCATCGACGATGCCGTAGACCTGGACATTGGTTTGCGCCATGGCGCCGGACGCGGCCAGGCCGCAGGCGAGCGCGACCGCGCTGCCGAGGGTGTTGTTCTTCATGCTGTCTCCTGTGGAATGTTATTACCTGTGCGATTATCGAACAAGAGGTTGTTAATCGAACGGTGAAGCGATACTATTTGCGTAACGGAAGCTTGTCAACAACCCGTTTTAAAATGACGGACGTGGACAGGCGGCTTCCGGGCTGGCACCAGACCACACCAACAGGAGACAACTCATGAAGTTCAAGACGATGGCGGCGCTGGCCGTCACGACCGCATTCGCCGTCCCGCTCGCGCAGGCCCAGGACACCATCAAGGTCGGCGTGATCGCCGCGTTCTCCGGTCCGTTCGCGGACTATGGCAAGCAGATGGAAGGCGGCATCAAGGCCTGGATCGCGAAGAACGGCGACACGGTGGCAGGCAAGAAGATCCAGGTGATCTACAAGGACACCACCGGCCCCTCGCCCGAGATCGCCAAGCGCCTGGCGCAGGAACTGGTGGTGCGCGACAAGGTGGACTTCCTGGCCGGCTTCGGCCTGACTCCGGAAGCGCTGGCGGTGGCGCCGATCGCCCAGCAGGCGAAGAAGCCGATGATCGTCATGAACGCGGCGACCTCCATCATCACCACCAAGTCGGATTACATCGCGCGCTTCTCGATGACCTTGCCGCAGATCTCGGCGCCGATGGGCGACTGGGCGGTGAAGAACAAGATCCGCAACGTGGCCACCGTGGTGGCCGACTACGGCCCCGGCATCGATGCCGAGAAGGCCTTCAGCGAGCGCCTGGCGAAGAACGGCGGCAAGGTGGTCGAGGCGATCCGCGTCCCGCTGCGCAACCCGGAATTCGCACCCTATATCCAGCGCATCAAGGACGCGAAGCCGGACGCGGTGTTCGTGTTCGTGCCGGCGGGTGAGCAAAGCATCGCCTTCATGAAAGGCTACCGCGAGCGCGGCCTGCTGGACGCCGGCATCAAGGTGATCGCCACCGGCGACCTGACCGACGACCATGTGCTGCCGGCCATGGGCGACGCGACCCTGGGCGTGATCACCACCTTCCACTACTCGGCCGCGCACAAGTCGCCCGAGAACGAGGCCTTCCTGAAGAGCTTCGCCGGCGCCAACCCGAAAGGCGGGCGTCCGAACTTCATGGCGGTGGCGGCCTATGACGGCATGAACGCGATCTACCAGGTCAGCCAGAAGCTGAACGGCAAGATCGACGGGCCGAAGGCGATGGCGGTGCTGAAGGGAATGAAGATCAACAGCCCGCGCGGCCCGATCAGCATCGACCCGGCCACGCGCGACGTGGTGCAGACCGTCTACGTGCGCAAGGTCGAGAAGATCGGCAACGAGCCGTACAACGTCGAGTTCGACCAGTTCCCGAACCAGAAGGATCCGGGCAAGGAAGGCAAGTAATCCCGCTGATCTAGAGGCCCTGCACGCTCAGGGCCTTCACCGCCGCGCGCAGCTGCCCATGCAGCAGCGCGCGCGCTTCCTCCCCCAGCGCGGGGAACATCTGCTCTTCCACCTCCACCACCCTGGCGTCGCACGCTTCCAGAATCGCCTCGCCCGACGCGGTCAGGCTGATCTGGATGATGCGGCCGTGCGCCGGATCAGGCTTGCGCTCGATCCAGCCCTTCCCTTCCATCTGCTTGACCATCTCGTTGGCCGACTGCGGCGAGATCATCGTGCGCGTGGCCAGCTGCGCGTTCGACAGCGAGCCGTGCGCGCGAAACACCGACAGCGCCGTGTACTGCGGCACCGACAGGCCGGCGGGCGCGAGGCTCTCGCGCAGGCGCTGGTTGAGCACGTGGTCGAGGCGTCCGACCAGGTAGGCGAGACCCATCGGGCGTGGGGTGACGGAGGGGGTCGGGGATTTTTTTTGGGTGGCCATGAAAAAGTGCTTGTAAAGCGGATCGGGTACGCATAGTATAAGACACATATCAGGTAGCCTGATACTGCAATCCGATAACAATGCTTACTACTGAGGAGACATTATGTCCAAATATGACGCCCGCTGGCAAACCGTGAAGGTCGAGGTCTCGAACGGCATCGGCTGGATCACCCTGAACCGTCCGGAGAAGCGTAACGCGATGAGCCCGACGCTCAACCGCGAAATGATCGATGTGCTCGAGACCCTCGAGCTGGACGACGAGGCGCAGGTGGTAGTGCTGACCGGCGCCGGCGACGCCTGGACCGCCGGCATGGACCTGAAGGAATACTTCCGCGAGACCGACGGCAAGCCCGAGATCATGCAGGAACGCATGCGCCGCGATTGCTCGCAATGGCAGTGGAAGCTGCTGCGCATGTATAGCAAGGCGACGATCGCGATGGTGAACGGCTGGTGCTTCGGCGGCGCCTTCTCGCCGCTGGTGGCCTGCGACCTGGCGATCGCCGCGGACGACGCGGTATTCGGCCTGTCCGAGGTCAACTGGGGCATCCCGCCGGGTAACCTGGTCAGCAAGGCCGTTGCCGACACCATGGGCCACCGCCAGGCGCTGCACTACATCATGACCGGCGACACCTTCACCGGCAAGGAAGCGGCAGCCATGGGCCTGATCAACAAGAGCGTGCCCAGGGACGACCTGCGCGAGGCCGTGATCGAACTGGCCGGCAAGCTGCTGGAGAAAAACCCGGTGGTGCTGCGCTACGCAAAGATCGGCTTCAAGCGCTGCCGCGAACTGACCTGGGAACAGGGCGAGGACTACCTGTACGCCAAGACCGACCAGTCGAACCAGCGCGACCCGGAAAAAGGCCGCAAGGAAGGCCTCAAGCAGTTCCTGGACGACAAGACGATCAAGCCGGGCCTGCAAGCTTATAAACGTGGCTGACCCGCGCGGCCTGGCCGCGCCCACATCATAATAAGAAGAAGAACGACGGCGGCCCCTGCCCGGCAGGAGGCCGCCATCCATCCAGCACATACAGGAGACACCCCGATGTTCCACACCGATCTGCTGTGCGGCGGCGAAGCCCGGCCCGCATCGAACGGCGCCAGCTTCGAGCGCCGCAATCCTGCCACCGGCCAGGTGGCCACGGTGGCGGCCGCCGCCACCCTCGACGACGCCGATGCCGCGGTCGCGGCCGCGCGCGACGCCTTCCCGGCCTGGTCGGCACTGGCGCCCGGCGCGCGTCGCGCCCTGCTGCTCAAGGCCGCCGACAAGATGGAAGCCCTGCGCGGTCGGTTCGTCGAAGCGGGGATCGAGGAAGTGGGCGGCGCGCCGGTCTGGTACCAGTTCAATGTGACCTTGGCCGCCAACATGCTGCGCGAAGCCGCCTCCATGACCACCCAGGTCGCCGGCGAAGTGATTCCCTCCGACGTCCCGGGCTCGCTCGCCATGGGCGTGCGCCAGGCTTGCGGCGTGGTGGTCGGCATCGCACCCTGGAACGCACCCGTCATCTTGGGCACGCGCGCCGTCGCCATGCCCCTGGCCTGCGGCAATACCGTGATCCTGAAAGCTTCCGAGCTGTGCCCCGCCCTGCACCGCCTGATCGGCCAGGCCTTCGCCGACGCCGGCTTCCCGCCGGGCGTGGTGAACGTGATCACCAATGCGCCGCACGACGCGCCAGCCATCGTCGAGCGCCTGATCGCACATCCGGCGGTGCGCCGCATCAACTTCACGGGTTCGACCCGCGTCGGCCGCATCATCGCCGAGCAGGCCGCGCGGCACCTGAAACCCGTGCTGCTCGAACTGGGCGGCAAGAACCCGCTCGTCATCCTCGATGACGCCGACCTCGACGAGGCGGTCGAAGCAGCCGCCTTCAGCGCCTTCTTCAATCAGGGCCAGATCTGCATGTCGGCCGACCGCATCATCGTCGACAGCAAGATTGCCGACGACTTTGTCCGGAAGCTCGCAGCCAAGACCGCCACGCTCAAGGCCGCGCGCTCGGACGCGCCGCTGGCCGGCATGGTGGATCCAAGCGCGGCCAGCCGCGTCGCCGCCATGCTGCAGGACGCCCGCGCGCGCGGCGCCACCGTCACCCAGCTCGACGAGACCGTGGACGGCAACATCATGCAGCCGGCCATCGTCGACGGGGTGACGACCGACATGCTGGTCTACCAGGAAGAATCCTTCGGGCCGATCGTCTCGGTGCTGCGCTTCGACAGCGACGAGGAAGCGATCCGCCTGGCCAACGACAGCGAGTACGGCTTGTCCTCCGCCGTATTCAGCCGCGACATCGGCCGCGCGATGGCGGTGGCGCGCCGTATCGAATCCGGCATCTGCCACATCAACGGCCCGACCGTGCACGACGAGGCGCACATGCCTTTCGGCGGCGTGAAAGGCAGCGGCTACGGACGCTTCGGCGGCCGCGCGGCCATCGCCGAGTTCACCGACCTGCGCTGGATCACGATCCAGACCACGCCACGCCACTACCCGATCTGAAAGGGGCCGCCATGACCCAGTCATTGATCGCGGAACGCGGCGGGGTGAAACAGCGCGCCGTGGCGCTCGGCAATCCCGAGATCGCGGTGCGCCAGGCCGGCGGCGTGTGGCATGTCGACGCCGTCACGCCGCTCGACCCCTACCCCGCATGCTTCACCGACCGCCTGGTCGAGGGTGCGCGCGTCCATCCCGAGCGCATCCTGGTGGCGCGCCGCGGCGCGGACGGCGAATGGATCCGCCTGTCGTACGCCGAGGTCCTGCAACGGGCGCGTTGCATCGGCCAGGCCCTGCTCGACCGCGGCCTGGATGCCGAGCGGCCGCTGGTGATCCTCTCGGGGAACGACCTCGAGCACTTCCAGCTGGCGCTGGGCGCCATGTATGCGGGCATCCCGTATGCACCGCTCTCGCCGGCCTATTCGCTGGTGGCCACCGATCCGGCCAAGCTGGCCGACCTGGTCGCCCAGCTCACGCCAGGGGCGCTGTTCGCGTCCGATGGCGAACTGTTTGGGCGCGCCATCGACGCCGTGCTGCCGGACGGAGCGGAACTGATCCTGGCGCGCGGCGACATTCCAGGCCGCAGCGCCACGGCCTTCGACAGCCTGCTCGACACCGCGCCGTCCGGCATCGACGCCCGCAACCAGACGGTCGGTGCGGCGACCATCGCCAAGTTCCTGTTCACGTCGGGCTCGACCAAGAAGCCGAAGGCCGTGATCACCACCCACGGCATGTTGTGCAGCAACCAGCAGATGCTGCTGCAGACCTTCCCCTTCTTCCGCGAGGAGCCGCCGGTGCTGCTCGACTGGCTCCCCTGGAACCATACCTTCGGCGGCAGCCATAACGTCGGCATCGTGCTCTACAACGGCGGCACGCTCTATCTGGACGACGGCCGCCCTACCCCGCGCGATTTCGCCGCGACCTTGCGCAACCTGCGCGAGATCGCGCCGACGGTCTACTTCAACATCCCGGCCGGCTGGGAAATGCTCACCGAAGCGCTGGAGTCCGATGCCCGGCTGGCGGACAACTTCTTCTCGCGGGTAAAGCTGTTCTTCTGCGCCGGCGCCGGCCTGTCGCAGGCCGCCTGGAGCCACCTCGACCGGGTGGCCACCGGCCACTGCGGCGAATCGATCCGCATCATGACCGGCCTGGGCATGACCGAGACCTCGCCCTCCTGTACCTTCGGCACCGGACCGATCGTCAAGGCCGGCTATGTCGGCGTACCTGCGCCCGGCTGCAAGGTCAAGCTGGTGCCGGTGGGCGACAAGCTGGAAGCGCGCTTCCATGGTCCGCACGTGACGCCAGGCTACTGGCGCGCGCCGCACCTGAGCGCGGAAGCCTTCGACCACGAGGGCTATTACTGCACCGGCGACGCGCTGCGCTTCGTCGATGAAGGCAATCCGGCGCTCGGCTTCATGTTCGACGGCCGCATCGCCGAGGACTTCAAGCTCAGCACCGGCACCTTCGTGAGCGTCGGGCCGATGCGCGCACGCGCCATCAGCCTGGGCGCACCCTATGTACAGGATGCCGTCGTCACCGGCATCAACCGCCACGCCATCGGCATGCTGGTGTTCCCGCGGCTGGACAACTGCCGCCAGCTGGCGGACCTGGGGCCACAAGCGTCCGCGGAGGAAGTGCTGGCCAGCGCGCCTGTCAGGGCCTTCTTCACGGGCCTGCTGGCGGAACTGAACCGCGATGCCGGCGGTTCCTCGAAGCGGATCGACCGCCTGCTGCTGCTGTCCGAGCCGCCGTCGATCGACCACCGGGAACAGACCGACAAGGGTTCGATCAACCAGGCGGCGGTGCTGCAGCGCCGCGCGGCCCTGGTGGATGCGATGTACGAAGGTGCGGATCCGCTCACCATCGTTGCCCGATAAGACTTGAAAGCACGACTACAACGCAAGACAACAACAACGGAGACGACATGAAACTGAAGACCCTGGCCTGCATTGGACTCGCGTTCCTGCCCTTCGCCGGCGCCCACGCGCAGGACGACACCATCAAGATCGGTGTCATCGCCGCGCTCACCGGGCCGTTCGCGAATATCGGCAAGCCCTTCGAGGACGGCATCAAGACCTTCATGAAGCAGCATGGCGACAAGGTCGCCGGCAAGAAGGTCGAGATCATTTACCGCGACGACGGCGGCAGCAACGTCGAACTGTCCAAGCGCGCCGCGCAGGAGCTGATCGGCCGCGAGAAGGTCAACTTCCTGATCGGCTTTTCGCTGACGCCGAGCGCGCTGGCGGTGGCGCCGGTGGCCACACAGGGCAAGGTCCCGATGATCGTGATGAACGCCGTCACCACCGGTATCACGGCCAAGTCGCCCTACATGCTGCGCACCTCGATGACGATGCAGCAGATGACCGAGCCTTTCGGCACCTGGACCGCGCAGAACAAGATCGGCAAGGTCTATTCGCTGGTCACCGACTACAGCACCGGCCACGACGCGGAAAAGCTGTTCTCCAAGGGCCTGCTCGAGGCGGGCGGCAAGATCGTCGGTTCCTCGCGCGTGCCGCTGGCCAACCCGGACTACTCGCCCTTCGTCCAGCGCATCAAGGACGAGAAGCCGGACGCCGTGTTCTTCTTCGCCCCGGGCGCGGAAGACGGCGCCGGCATGCTCAAGGCCTATAGCGACAAGGGCCTGGACAAGGCCGGCATCAAGTTCCTGGGCGTGGGCGACATGACCAGCGACACGCCGACCCTGGAAGCGCTGGGCGAGCGCGCCCTGGGCGCGGTGACGGTGCTGAACTACTCGACGGCGCTCGACAACGAGGCCAACCGCAGCTTCCTCAAGGCCTTCGCGGAAGCCAATCCGGGCCGTCCGGCGCCGACCTTCGTCACCGTCGCCGCCTACGACACCATGGGCATGATCTACGAGACCGTGCGCCGGCTGAACGGCAAGGTGAGCGGCGACGAGGCGGTCAAGGTGCTGTCCGGGATGAAGTGGAACAGCCCGCGCGGCCCGATCAGCATCGACCCCAAGACCCGCGACATCGTCCAGAACATGTACATCCGCGAGGTCCGCAAGGTGAACGGCAAGCTCGTGAACCACCCGATTGGCGTCCTCAAGGACGTGATGCCCAACTAAGGCACCCCTTCCCTTCCAAAGCAGGTCCCATCGCAGCCGCACGGCTGCGACGGACCTGCTCGCCCCGACATCCTGCACGTGATCTGTTTTCGACTACAGAGGAGTACTCACGCATGAATTTCCGTATCCTGGGCGCCATGGCCACCCTGCTCGTCGCCGGCTGCGGCGACAGCGACGAAGCCCCGCTGCCGAACCTGACCGCCGCCACCACTTCCAGCCTCGCTTCCTGCGCCGATTTGGCCGCGCGCCTGGCCTATCCCGACACCAGCATCATGGCGGTCAACGCCATCGCCGCCGGCACGCTGGCCGTCGCCGGCAAGCCGATCCCGGCCCATTGCCAGGTACAGGGCCAGATGCACCGCCGCACCAGCGCTGTCGACGGCCAGGCCTACGCCATCGGCTTCGAGATGCGCCTGCCGCTCAACTGGAACGGCCGCTTCTATTACCAGGCCAACGGCGGCCTGGATGGCAGCGTCCTCGCCGCCACCGGCATGGTGGGCGGCGGCGGGCCGCTCGACAACGCCCTGAACATGGGCTTCGCCGTCATCAGCTCGGACGCCGGCCACGGCGCGCCAACACCCTTCTTCGGCATCGATCCGCAGGCGCGCCTGGACTATGGCTACCAAGCCGTCGGCAAGCTGACGCCGATGGCCAAGGCGCTGATCCGCGGCGCCTACGGCAAGGGACCGGACCGCTCCTACATCGGCGGCTGCTCCAACGGCGGACGGCACGCGATGGTGGCCGCGGCGCGCTACGCCGACCAGTATGACGGCTACCTGGTCGGCAATCCCGGCTACCGCCTGCCGCTGGCGGCGATCGCCAATATCGCGGGCGGCAAGACCTATGCCGCGCTGGCGAGCACGCCGGGTGATCCGTCCACCGGTTTTACTGCGGCCGAGCGCGGCCTGGTCTCGCGCGCGGTGCTGGGCAAGTGCGATGCCCTCGACGGCGTGGCCGACGGCCTGGTGCAGGACACCGGCGCCTGCCAAGCGGCCTTCGACCTGAACCGCGATGTACCGACCTGCTCCGGTGCGCGCGACGGCAGCTGCCTGAGCGCGGCGCAGAAATCCGGCATCGGCGCGCTGTTCAGCGGCGCCAAGACCGAGACCGGGACCACGATCTACACCAGCTTCCCGTATGACGCCGGCTTCGCCACCGCCGGCTGGGCTTCGTGGAAATTCAGCGCCCCGAGCACGCGCGACGCCGGCGCCGTGGGCCTGGTGTGGGCGGTACCGCCGGAGTCGGTCGCCGGCTTCGACGGCGCCACGTTTGTCGCCAACGGGAACCTCGGCAATATGCTGGCCAGGGTGAACGCCACCAGCCCGACCTATCCGGAAAGCGGCTACGCGTTCATGACGCCGCCGAACGGCAGCAATCTCGCGGCACTGAAGCACCGCGGCGCCAAGATGCTGGTGTACCACGGCACCAGCGACCCGATCTTCTCGAGCGACGACACCACCGCATGGTACGAGGGACTGCGCGCGGCGAACGGCGGCGATGCGGCGAACTTCGCGCGCTACTTCCGCGTGCCCGGCATGAACCATTGCTCGGGCGGCCCGGCCACCGAGCAGTTCGACATGCTCACGCCGCTCGTCAACTGGGTGGAAAAAGGACAGGCGCCGGATTCGGTGACGGCCGGCGCGCGCGGTGCGGGGAATGCCGGCGGCGTGAACAGCGACCTCCCGGCCGCCTGGTCGGCAAGCCGTTCCCGTCCGCTCTGCCCTTATCCGAAGGTCGCACGCTACAAGGGTAGCGGCGACGTCGAGCAGGCCTCCAGCTTTGCTTGCCAATGAGCCGCCAGTAAGCCCTACAGGTCGAGCACCAGCGTGCCGCTCCTGGCGCGCGAGCAGCACGGCGTGAACTGGTCGTTCGCGGCGCGTTCCGCGTCGGTCAGGTAGTCGTCGCGGTGCTCGGGAACGCCGTCCAGCACCCGGGTGGCGCAGGTTCCGCAGATGCCTTGTTCGCAGGAGACCGGGATGTCGATCCCGTTCTCCTGCAGTACCGCCAGCGCCGTCTTCCCGGCGGGCACGGCCAGGAGCCGGCCGGTGCTGGCGATCCTGAGTGCGAACGGCCGGTCGCCGCTGCTGTCATGGACCGGCGCTGTGAAGTACTCGCGGTGTACCCGCCCCTCCTCCCAGCCTTGCCCCATCGCCGCCGTGGTGACGGCGTCGATGAACCCGCCCGGGCCGCAGACGTACAGGTGGGCATCGGCGCCGGCGTCCAGCAGGGCGGCGCCGATATCGAGCGCTTGCGCCGTATCGAAATGAAAGCTCACCCTGTCGGCAAACCCGGACTGGCGGATGCGCCCGGCGAAGGCCATGCGCTCGGGCGAACGCGCGCAGTAATGCATCCGGAACTCGGCTCCCTCGTGCGCCAGCTGCTGCGCCATGCACAGGATGGGCGTCACACCGATGCCGCCCGCCAGCAGCAGGTAGCGCGGCGCCGGCGCCAGCGCGAAGTGATTCCTCGGCGCGCTGATCCGGACCGTGGCGCCGGGCTGGATACGCTCGTGCACCGCCTGCGAACCGCCGCGCGAGGCCGGGTCGCGCAGCACCGCGATCCGGTAGCGGTGGCGCTCGCGAGGGTCGTTGCACAGTGAGTACTGCCGCACCAGCCCGGGGGCGGCCTCGATGTCGATGTGCGCGCCGGCCGTGAAGGGCGGCAGCGGCGCGCCGTCCATGCCGGCCAGCTCGAGGCTGGCGATATCCTGCGCTTCCTGCACGCGCGCCACCACCTTCGCTTCGAACATGCCGCTGCTCATGGCACGGCCACCGGTTGCGGCGCGGCCTGTGTGTTTTCCTTCACCAGCCGCTCGATCACGCGGCGCGCGCGGTTCGGCCCCACGTCCACGTGGATGTCGACCTGGGGCGCGCCGGAGTGGCGCTGCATGTTCTTCCACTGGGCCTCGATCACCTCCTTATCCTCCTGGAAAGTCAGCGCCGTCTGCTCGTATACCAGGTCGGTCATGTCCGGCCGGTCGGGGTGGCTGTTGGCCGCCATGGTCCACATGTAATGCGCAGTGGTCTCGGTTTCCGGGGTGATCGCATGGAAGCCGCGCATGTGGAAGCCGCCGCGCTGCGGGTCGCGCATGTCGGCGGTGCCGGCGTCGGCGCCGCCGGTCCAGATGTTCAGGTGGCTGACATTGAACTCGACCTCCTGCCAGCGGTCGATCCGTCCAGCGAAAGGCCAGGCGCCGAGATAGGTCGGCGGCGGGCTTGAATCCGGCATGTAGCGCAGCACCCGCACCTGGTCGCCGGCCGCCTCGACCTTCAGCTCGGCGTTCATGTGCACCGCCGCGTTGCCGCCGATGGTTTTCAGGTGCACGTAGCCGAGATGGCTCAGGTCCAGCAGGTTGTCGTGGATCAGCTGGTAAGGCGCGTCGTAGTGGAACACATCGCCCCGGAAGCGGTAGCGCGGATCGCTGTGCACCTGGTAGTCGGGAGCCTCGCAGGTTGGGGTGCCGCCCTCTTCCCGCGGCATCCAGATCCACAGGATCTGGTCCTTCTCCACGACGGTAAATGCCTTGACCCGCGCCTTGACGGGAATGCGCGCCTGCCCCGGCACTTCGAGGCAGGCGCCGCCGGGTGCGAACAGCAGGCCGTGGTAGCCGCAACGCACCCCGCGCTCCTCGATCGTACCGCAGGACAGGGGCAGCGACTTGTGACAGCAGCGGTTTTCGAGCGCGGCGATTTCTCCGGAACCGGTGCGGAACATCACGACATGCTGGTTCAGCAGGGTGCGGGCGATCGGCTTGTCCTGCAGCTCCCAGGAAAAGCCGGCGACATACCATTGGTTGAGTGGGAACATGCTCGGGTCTCCTTTATTTGCCGGCTTCCTTGGCCGGATCCTTGACGCCGTCGAAGCGGTCGATTTCGGTTGCGACCAGCTTCGCGCCCTGCTTGTCGATGCGGCGGATGTACATGGTCTGGACGATGTCGCGGGTGGCCGGGTCGATCGTCACCGTGCCGCGCGGGCTGCTGCTAGTGTAGCCCTTGAGCGCCTGCATGAAGGCCGCGCCGTCGGCATTGCCCTTCGTTCTCGCGAGCGTCTTGGCGATCAGCGCCATGCCGTCGTAGGAGGATGCGGCGAGGAAGCTGGGCTGCATCTTGCCGCCCACCGTCTTGCCGAACTCCTCGACGAACTTCGCGTTCTCGGCGCCGGGACGGGTGTAGGAATAGAAACCGGAGGAATAGATTCCGACCAGCGCGTCGCCGCCCGCCTTGAGCACGTCCTCGTCGCCCCAGCCTTCGCCGCCCAGGAAGCGGATATTGGCCTTGTCCAGCCCTTTCTCGCGATAGGCCTTGGTGAACGCGACCATGGGCTGGCCATTCGGCAGGAAGACGTGGATGGCATCGGGCTTTTCGTCCTTGATGCGCTGGACGAAGGCGCCGTAATCGACGCTCCCCATCGGCATGCGCACCGAGCCGATGATCTTGCCGCCCAGGGCGGTGAAGGTGTTGTTGAACCAGGTCTCGGCGTCGATGCCCGGCGCGTAGTCGGATACCACTGTGTAGACGCGCCGCGCACCGGTCTTGTAGGCCCATTCGGCCAGGGGCTTGGCCGATTGCGCGATGGTGTAGGACACCCGGGTGACATAGGGCGAGCGCGTGGTCAACGCCGAGGCGGCGGCGTTCATCACCACCATCGGCTTCTTGCCCTGGTCGGCGATGCCGGCCGCCGCCATGGCGTTGGGCGTGAACACGAAGCCGGCCAGCACGTCGACGCGGTCGCGGGTGACCAGCTCCGTCGCCAGGCGCTTGGCGATCTCGGGCTGGGTGCCGGTGTCGTCCTTGTAGATGACTTCGATACGCTTGCCCGCCACCGTGGAGCCATGCATGCGCAGCCAGGTGTCGATCCCCGCCTTCATCTGGGCGCCGCTTTCGGCCGCATGGCCGCTGAGGGAGGTGATGACGCCGATCTTGATGGTGTCCCTTTGCGCCAGGGCGAGGGGCGAAGCTGCGGCAAACGCGGTGACGATGCACCACGACGCGACCGATAAACGATTCATGCCTGTCTCCTTGATTGTTGTACGGGTTCGTCGACCCTGGTGCAATCATAGAGAAGCTGTGTTATACCTCAAGATAATTTAGTAGATAACGTTTATTCGATTTTTAGATATGAACGACGACCTCGGATTCGATCTGAACTTGTTGCCCGTGGTGCTGGCCATTGCCGAGGAGCGCAGCGTCAGCCGCGCGGCCGAGCGCCTCGGCTGGAGCCAGCCGAAGGTGAGCATTGCGCTGAACAAGCTGCGCACGGCGCTGGGCGACCCGCTGTTCATCCGCGGCTCGCACGGCATGGCGCCGACGCCGCGCGCGGTGGCCCTGATGGCGCCCACGCGCGAGATCCTGTCGCGGGTCAAGAACGAGGTGCTGGCCAGTGCCGCCTTCGACCCGGCCCGCACCACGCGCCGTTTCACCTTCGCGCTGTCGGACATCGGCGAAATGACCTTCCTGCCCAAGCTGCTGGCCTACCTGCAGGCGCATGCGCCCGGCGCCACGGTGCGTTCCGTCACCCTGCCGCCGGGCGAGATCGCGGCAGGACTGGAAGCGGGCGACATCGACCTGGCGGTCGGCTACTTCCCCGACCTCAAGGCGCGCAACTTCTTCCAGCAGCGCTTGTTCACACACTCCTTCATCAGCCTGCTCAATGCGAAGCACCGGATCAAGGGCGACCGCATGTCGATGGAGGACTTCTTGCGCATCGGCCATGCCGTCATCAGCGCGGAGGGACGCAGCCAGGAAGTGTTCGAACAGCTGCTGGCCAGGCACAGGATCGAGCGCCGCATCGTGCTGTCGACGCCGCACTTCATGTCGATCCCCTTCATCATCGCCTCGACCGACCTGCTGGTGACGGTGCCCTATGCGGTGGGCGAATCCTTTGCCAAGATCGCCAACATCCGCCTGATCCAGCCGCCGCTCGAGATTCCGCAGTTCGACCTCAAGCAGCACTGGCACCGCAAGTACCACAAGGACGCCACGAACATCTGGATTCGTTCGGTCCTCGCTACCCTGTTCGCGGGCTGAGCGGCCTTATCGAAACTCGCGCTGGGCCATGACCGCGAGGCCGGCCGGAATCACGGCCATCGCCATCAGGGTAAAGACCTGTTCGCGGGAGACCAGGTGCAGCGCCACCGTGGCAAGGGCGATGCTGGACGACAGCCCAACCTGGCGGATGATGTTCTTGACCTGGTAGCCGTGCGAGAAGGCCTTGCCGGGCAGCCCGGTGAAGGTCGCGGCGGCCACCGGCCCGAGAAACAGGGGAATGGCCAGGTAGATGGCCAGGACGGCGGGCGCCAGCTCCGGCCAGGCGCTGCGGGCATCGGCCGTGGAGAGCCCCAGGCTGCCGGCGCCGAACAGCGCCAGCCCGGCCAGCATGAACAGCCGGTGCCGCGGGCGGCCCTGCGCCAAGCGCAGGTGCAGCAGCGCGACCGTCACGCTGCCGGCCATGGCGCACGAGGTGACCATGGCGCTCTCGAGCAGGGACAAGCTGAGCACCGTATGCAGCAGGATGGGCACCATCAGCCCGCTGCTGCCGATCAGGCAGTAGCCGATGAAGTACATGGCAAGGCCGAGCAGGTAGCGTTGCTGGGCCAGGCCCCGGCAGTCGATCAGTGGCCGTTCCCTGCGCCGCTGCCGCCATGCGAAGACGGCGAGCATCAGGATCGAGGTACCGGCCGCCAGCGCGACGGTACGCGGCTCGCTGGTCCCGAGGCCGATCGCCTGGATCGCATGCTGCAGGCCGAAGACCCCCGCGCACAGCCACAACAGCCAGCCCCAGTGTTCGGTCGAACGCTCCTCGCGCGGGATGACGCTGCGCGACAGGTGCGCATGGGCGCCCCAGCCGACCAGCAGCGCTTGCGGCACGCCGAACCAGAACAGCGCCCGCCACTGGCCCAGCTCCATCAGCCCCACCGCCAACAAGGGCGCGATCGCCGACGCGCCCAGCAGGCTGGCGACGAAGGTGAGCAGCCCGGCGCGGCGCGCAGGCTCCGGCAAGTCGTTCATTGCGAGGCGGCCGGCCGTGAAGAAGGTGGCCCCGCCCAGCCCCTGGAGCAGGCGCCCGGCGGCGAACTGCGCCAGGCCGCCGGCAAGGGCGCACAGCGCGCTGCCGATCCCGAAACAGGCCAGCGACAGGAGCACGAAGCGGCGGTAGCCGAGGCGCTCCACCATCCAGCGGTGCTTGAACAGCATGAGGATCGCACCGGCCCCGTAGAGCGTGTAGGCGAACGCGAATTCCTGCGCCGACAGATGCAAGCCGGCGGCGATCTGGCCGGCGGCGAACATGACCATGCCGTTTTCGATGAATTCGACACTGGTGACGGCGCCGAGCGCGATCAGTCGCGGGCGAAGCGCGTCGGGGCGTGGGAGGGGGAGCGTGGAGACGGCAGACATGCACCCAGTCTACGGGAAACCGTATCATTACAAAAATCGATTGTAGGCATGTAGGATATCGATATGGATGATATAGACCACGGCGCCTTCCGGCGCCTCGACCTCAACCTGCTGGTCGCGTTCGACGCGCTCGCGGCGGAAGCAAGCGTGACGCGGGCTGCGGCCCGGCTGCATATCGGCCAGCCGGCGATGAGCCACGCCCTGGCGCGGCTGAGGGACATCTTCGCCGACGAGATCCTCTACCGCGAGGGACCGGGCATGGCCCTCACCGAACGCGCGCGCGCCCTCGCCCCGCGCATCCGGCAGCTGCTGCTCGACGCGCATGCAGTGGCATTTACCGAAACCGAATTCGACCCGGCGAAGGTGCATGCACAGTTCCGCCTTTCCCTGACCGATCCGCTGGAAGCCCTGCTGCTCCCGGCCCTGATGGCGCGCCTGCGGCCGCTGGCGCCGGGACTGAGTCTGTCGGTCCAGGCGATTCCGGCCTGGCAGCAACTGGAGCAGCTGGACGGGGGCCAGATCCAGCTCGCCGTGGGTCATTTTCCCCATGTTCGCACGGTGCACCAGCAGACGGTGCTCTATACGGCGCACTACGCCTGCGTGTTCAATCCGGCCCTGGTCAGCCTGCCTGGCTCCTTCGGCCTGCGGGACCTGGCGGCCCTGCCGCACATCCACACCAGCTATACGGGAGACGCGCCGGGCATGGTCGACCTGGCCTTCCAGGCGCTTGGGCTCAAGCGCGAGATCGTGGTCCATGCGGCGACGCCGCTGTCGATTCCCTTCGTCGTCAAGGAGAGCCCCCTGGTTGCGGTCCTGCCGGACATCGTCACCCGGCTGTTCCGGAATCACGCCGACCTGAGGATCGCGCCGCTGGACGCCGAGGGACTCAGCCTGCCCATCTCTTCGGTGATCCACCGCCGCGACCACTCCAATCCCCTCGCCGCCTTTGTCCTGCGCGAGCTGGTGGCGGCGGCGAATGCGGTCCTGCAGGACTGAGTAGGCCGGCACACACTCCTTCCGCGTACGCAATAAAAAAGGCTCCCGTCGGGAGCCTTTTTTATTACTACTGGCGCAGAAGCGGGGATTCGCCTACATGCCGCAGGCCGCCCGGGCGCTTGCAAGCGCCCGGCTTCGCATCCCACGCGTGAGCCACATCGGTGGCTCACTCCTTCCGCGTACGCAATAAAAAAAGCTCCCGTCGGGAGCCTTTTTTATTACTACTGGCGCAGAAGCGGGGATTCGCCTACGTCCCGCAGGCCGCCCGGGCGCTTGCAAGCGCCCGGCTTCGAATCCCACGCGTGAGCCACATCGGTGGCTCACTCCTTCCGCGTACGCAATAAAAAAGGCTCCCGTCGGGAGCCTTTTTTATTACTACTGGCGGAGAGGGTGGGATTCGAACCCACGGTACGGTCACCCGTACGCCTGATTTCGAGTCAGGTACATTCGACCACTCTGCCACCTCTCCTGATTCGGTCGATTCTTGCTGTGAGCTGCAAGAGGCCGCATTATAGCGGAGCCCCGTTGAACAGTGCAAGTGACGAACTGCAACTATTCAACAGGACCTCAGTAGCGCGACATGCCCATGATCCGGTCGCCGATCGCCGCGCCCGCCATTACCATGCCCTGCCCCGCTGTCAGGCGCAGCTGCTCCCATTGTGCCAGGCCGATGTCGGGCGACGCCTGGCGCTGGTTCAGGAGCATGGCGAGGGTGAGCGCGTCGGCGGCGGCCTTGGCGGTACTGCCCGCCGTGTGCGGGCGCGGCACGAAGGCGGCGTCGCCGCACAGCAGCACGCGGCCGTCCAGCATCTTCGGCACCTCCAGGTCGACCACCGCCTGGGCGGCCGGACTTTCGGTGGTGTCGATCAGCACGCGGAATGATGGCGCGGCCAGCTGGCGCGCATCCTCGAACAAGGTCTTCGGCACCAGGAAGGCGTCCAGGGTCTGGTCCTGTCCCACCCGGCGGTACCAGGTCCAGTTCCAGCACCGCTTGCCGGGTTCGACCGCGCCGTGTTCGCCCGGCGCGAGGTAAGCCATCAGGAGGTGGCCGTCGCCCTGCTGGAACACGGATGCGCCGTCGAGCTTGTCGCGCGTGGCCGGCGGCAGCATCGCTTCCGGCACCATGCCCTGCCAGGCCACATAGCCGGCCGCGCGCGGCGCCAGGCCGGGCAGCATCTGCGCACGCACGGCCGAGCGCGCACCGTCGGCGCCAACGAGCAAGTCGCCGCTCTCGCTCGCGCCGTCCGAGAAATGGGCGGTCACCCGCTGCTCCGCCTGCTCATAGCGCAGGAAGTTCCGGTCCGCATGCAGGTGTTGCGGCGGCAGGCCGGCGCGCAAGGTCCGGTAGAGCACGGTCCATGAGGTCTGGGTTTGCGGCTGGTGGGCGCGCTGGAGAATGCGGTCGCCCCGGTCGAGGTAGAGGCGCTCGTCGGACTGGACGCCGGGCAGGTGCTCGGCATCGAGCTGGGCGAAGCGCAAGGCCGTCAGCACGTCCGGCTGCAGCACGATGCCGCCGCCATGGCTGGTCAGCTCGCTCGCCGAGCGTTCGAACACCTCGACCTCCCAGCCCACCGCGCGCAGCGCATTGGCCGCCAGCAGCCCGCCCAGCGAACCGCCGATGACGAGTGCGCGCGGCGCGGTGCTCATGGGCTCCCCGCCGCGCCACCGGGGACGCACGCCATGCCCTCCGCCAGGCCGCAACAGGCGTGCGGACCGGTTGGCAGCTGGGCTGCGGAATGTGCGTGCATCGCATCTCTCCGGACGTATTTACCTCCAGTGTAAGACGACTGCCTTGCGTTGAGAACATGCCAATGAAAGACATGTCTTCAAGGGGTGGAGCCGGCACAGCACGAAGGTGTGGGCGGCATCTATCCCTTCGTCCGCATGGACGGACCCGCCGCGGGGTTCCAGAATGCCGTGATGCGCCGCACTGGCGCTTCCCCCCTCCCGCCCAGCAGAAAGGATCCAGCATGAAAGGCACCCGCACCCTCGACAAGGTCACCGTCCACGACGGCACCCAGATTCACATCACCGACTGGGGCCACGGCGTTCCGGTCGTGTTCAGCCACGGCTGGCCGCTGTCGGGCGACGCCTGGGAAGACCAGATGATGTTCCTGGCCGAGCACGGCTACCGCGTGATCGCCCACGACCGCCGCGGCCACGGCCGCTCGAGCAAGGCCTGGCACGGCAACGACATGGACACCTATGCCGACGACCTCGCCACCGTGATCGAGACGCTCGACCTGAGCGGCGCCATGCTGGTCGGCCACTCGACCGGCGGCGGCGAAGTCGCGCGCTACATCGGCCGCCACGGCACGGACCGCGTAAGCAAGGCCGTGCTGGTCGGGGCCGTGACGCCGCAGATGGTGGTCTCGCCGGCAAATCCGCAAGGCGTGCCGATGGAGGTGTTCGACGGCATCCGCGCCGGCGTTCTGGCCGACCGCGCCCAGTTCTTCAAGGACCTCACGCTCCCCTTCTATGGCGCCAACCGTCCGGGCGCCAAGGTCTCGGAAGGCGTACGCGACACCTTCTGGCTGCAGGGCATGCAGTGCAGCCTCAAGAGCGCCTACGCCTGCATCAAGCAGTTCTCGGAGACCGACTTCACCGAGGATCTCAAGAAGATGGACATCCCGACCCTGGTCATCCACGGCGGCGACGACCAGATCGTTCCGATCGACACCACCGCGCGGCGCGCCGTCGAGCTGCTGCCGCAGGGGACCCTGAAGGTGTACGCGGACGGCTCGCACGGCCTGGCCACCACCCACAAGGACCAGCTCAACGCGGACCTGCTGGCCTTCCTGCGCAGCTGATCCGCTGCAGGCGGCAAGCCGCGGCGGCTCCTCGTCCCGTCGGGCCGGTGAGCCAGCCGGCCGCTCGAAGGTGGCCAGCCAGCCTTCGCGCGGGACTATGCAGTACCGGCCGGTGCGGCACTGCCCCTCCGGTCGGCCGTCGCGCGCTCAGTGCATTCCGAGTTCGGCCAGGATCGAGTGCGGGCTGACCGGCAGCAGCTCGCCACCCGCCACCAGGCAGGGCAGCGCGCTCACGCCGAGCATCTCCGCTTCGGCCGTGCGCTCGCCCTGCAGGCTCAGGTCGACCACTTCCAGCGCGGGCATCAGGCGCGCCAGCGTGGTAGCGATTTGCAGGCAGGTGGAGCAGCCGTCGTGGTAGAGGACCGGTGCGCCGGTGCCGGTTGGGTCCTTCATTGGGTTGCTCCTTGTCGTTGGTTGAGCTTGATGAGAGTGCGTCCGAAGGACGACGCTAGGCATTCCATGCATCGCTCCCCGGCGGGACCAGGCAGCCGTCGTCGGCGCAGCCGGCCGGCGCGGCTTCGGCCAGCAGCTGCCCGAGCAGCGCGCCCACCTGCATGTCGGGCGCGTGGCCGAACAGGCTGTGGCGCAGCACGCCGCCGCGGTCGAACAGCAGCAGGGTCGGCGTGCCGCGCATGCCGTAGCGCGCCATCGTGCCCGGCACCGGGCCGCGCGCCGCGGGGCGGTCGATCCCGACCGGGAAGCCGATCCGGTACTCGTGGATGAAGGCGCGCAGCGCGTTCTCGTTCATCGCTTCGTGGTGCTCGAACACGGTATGCAGCCCGAGCACCGCCAGGTCGTCGCGCCCGATGTGCCGGGAGATGGACTGCGCCTGCGGGATTGCATGCGCGACGCAGCCCGGGCACAGCATCTGGAAGGCGTAGACGGCCACCACCTTGCCGCGCAGGGAAGCCAGGGTCACCGGGCCCGGCGCATTCAGCCAGGCCGAGACCTCGAATTCCGGTGCGGGAAGCGCGGCCTGGGACGAGGTCGGGTGCATCATTTCGCGCGCAGCTTCACGCCCGGGAAATCGACCGGCACCTTGAAGGCCACGTTCACGTAGTTGGTGAACAGGTTCAAGGCCACGTGCGCCATGATCTCGACGATCTCGCCGTCGCCGAAGCCCGCCTGGCGCAGGGCGGCGATATCGGCCTCGCCGATGTGGGCGCGCTTCTCGACCACGGCGACTGCGAACTTCAGCGCGGCCGCGGTCTTCGGCTCGCTCGATTCGCCGGCCTGTGCGGCCGCCATGTCGTCGGCGCTGGCGCCGGCCTTCCGGCCCAGCGCCGTGTGCGCGGCCAGGCAGTATTCGCAGTCGTTGCGGTCGGCGATGGCGACGGCGATCTGCTCGCCCAGGCGCGCGCCGAGCGTCCCCTGGCCGATGGCGCCGAAGGAACCCCACATGCTCTTGAGCGCGGCCGGCGAGTTGGCGACGGCGCGGAACATGTTGGGGACGCCGCCGAAGGCGCCGTTGATCTGCTGGAGCAGCGCGGCGGCCTCGCCCTGGGCGTTGGATGGGTTGACGAGTTCGATACGGGACATGGTGTTTTCCTTGATTGCCTGGCCGGTCATGGGTGCGGCCAGTTCACCCTTTAAAGTAGGAGTCCTAAGTATTGGGCGCAAAAAAAAATTCAGGCGAAGCTTTCCCAGTTACGGCGCTGGGTCAGCGGATCGGTGGGTTCATGTTCCGCGCAGTCGATGCGCAGGAAGGAAATCGGCAGCGGCGCATTCACCAGTGCGCAGTGGTGCGGCACCGCTTCGCCGGGATACTTGTTCGCCTCGAAGTGCCGGCACGAGAGGCAGGCGCGCAGCTCCGGGAAGCGCTCGGTCTTTTGCAGCTCGGCGATCAGCTTGAACAGGCCGGTGAGGATCTGTACCTGCTGTCCTTGCGGCAGCTGCGAGGCCGCGGTGTCGGCGAAGGACAGCGCATGGGCCAGGCGCGCGGCGACCTGCTCTCCTTCCGCGCTCAGGTGCAGAGCAGTGGCGCGGCCGTCGTCCTCGGCTTTCGCCTTGCGCACCAATCCCTTGTTCACGAGGGCGGTCACCGAATCGCTGGCGCTGGCCGGCGAAATCGACAGCTGCTTGGCCAGCCAGCTCAGGCGCACGCCGCGGGTACGGTGCTGCAGCAGCTGCAGGATCTCGGCCTGGGCCGGATTCAGGCCTTCGCTCGTCGACACCTCCCACATCCCCGAGCGCAGCACGGTGGCGATGCGGCCGATGGCGGTCACGATGCGCGCCGAGATGTCCGGCGTGCTGTCCCATGGGGTTTCTGGTTGGATGTCCATGGGCGCTAGAATACCAGGAACGCCTGATATGTCAAGGAGTCCTAATTAATCGCGGCGATAGCGTGAGGCTGGCGGCTGTGCGCCGACGCGGGACGGTTAGCCGACGAGCAGGCGGGCGCGGTATCGGAGCCGCTAACGATCGACGCGTCG
>NZ_JBAMDH010000044.1:0-35188 GCF_036961685.1 Massilia sp. DD77 | reverse complement strand
CCGCACGTCGTTCAGGCGGCGCTTGCCGTTCAGCTTGAACACCTGGGCGCCGGTCGAGATGACGTGGCTTTCGCGCACGGTCATGCCGAACTGCTGGCCTGCACGGTCCAGCCTGGCCTTGCGGTCGCCGGTCACGGCGGCGGCGCGGGCCATGCCCTTGGCGGCCGGCGCCGCGTCCTTGTACTTCACGATGATGCGGTCGGTTTCCATCAGGCCAGGCGCCTTGGCCTGGATCTGGATGCCGTTGCCAACACCTGCCACGGCCGAAACCGAGGCGACTGCCAGCGAGACCGCTGCGCAGAGTTTCAACATTGCCGGATGAATCGAATGCGAGTGCTTCATGCTTCTTCCTTATGTTTGGTTTTCCGTCAAGCGATTGCTCGCCTGTATCGTTGCTGTTACCGGCCGAGGCCGTGCCGTCTGAAGCGGCGAAGCCAGCGTAGCGCGAAAGGAAGAGCTGACACATGGAAATTCCTTCGCAATGAGTTGTATTTACAACAGTTGCACGGGCGTCTTTTTAAGAAACATTGTTCATTCGGTCATTAAGTGACAACGCAAAATTTCTAATGCCCGTTTTGCCCGTATCGCATACGTCGATTGCATGGAAAAGCTGATTCCCGATAAATGTTCAAACCAGACTTTTGGTTGCAGAAGACACAGGTAAGGCCGCGTGCTTGCGCGGTCTTGCGCATTGCGGCGTGCCGTACGGCAAGTAAATATCCGCCATGCCGCTTCCACTGCTGCAGGCGCGCAGAGGGGCGCAAAAGTACGAAATGCGTGTTTTTGAAATATTTTTGAAAAACCCTTGCGCACCCCGAATCCCAGCCTCTATAATTCGGGCCTCTTCGGACGTGATGACAAACGTCAGACAGAAACCTCTGATAAAGAAAACGGGCGCTTAGCTCAGTTGGTAGAGCGGATCCCTTACAAGGATTAGGTCGGGAGTTCGAGCCTCTCAGCGCCCACCACGCATCAGATGGTTGATCGAAGTAATGATCAAAGTAAAACGGAGCGGTAGTTCAGTTGGTTAGAATACCGGCCTGTCACGCCGGGGGTCGCGGGTTCGAGCCCCGTCCGCTCCGCCAGCATCAAAGGAAAAAGGTCTGCTTCGGCAGACCTTTTTTCTTTTCCGCGCAGGAGTGTCTCCCCTGCGGGAGACACGGATTGGAGCGAGAAGGGATTCCCCTGCAAGGGAATCCGCGGCCCGCGGCACGTGGGCGAGCCCCGTCCGCTCCGCCAGCATCAAAGGAAAAAGGTCTGCTTCGGCAGACCTTTTTTCTTTTCCGCGCAGGAGTGTCTCCCCTGCGGGAGACACGGATTGGGGCGAGAAGGGATTCCCCTGCAAGGGAATCCGCGGCCCGCGGCAGGTGGGCGAGCCCCGTCCGCTCCGCCAGCATCAAAGGAAAAAGGTCTGCTTCGGCAGACCTTTTTCCTTTTCCGTTTCCGTTTGCAGCGTAGGGTTGGCGGCTTCGCCGCCGACGCGGTGATCGTTATCCGCAAGATCATCCGGCGCGACATCGGTGCCGCCAACCCTACGTTAATTCACGCGCGGCGCAATTCCGGCTGGCCGATCTCCACCCGATCCCGTCCATCGCGCTTGGCCGCATACAAGGCATGGTCGGCACGCGCCAGCGCCGCGCTCAGGTCCTCGTTCGGATCCAGCACCACCACCCCGATACTCACCGTCATCGTGTACGAAGGCCCGCTGGTGATCACGGTCGCCTCACGCACCGCCAGGCGCAGGCGCTGGGCGGCCTGCACGGCGCCTTCCAGGCCGGTCCCCGGCATCATCAGCGCGAACTCCTCGCCGCCAAGGCGGCCAATGGTCTCGTGCTCGCGCAGCACGGCGCGCGCGGTGCGGGCGAACACCACCAGCGCCTCGTCGCCGCTGGCATGGCCCCAGCGGTCGTTGAGCTGCTTGAAGTGGTCGATGTCGATCATCAGGAGCGCCAGCGGGCGCCGCTGGCGCTGGGCCGCCAGGCGCGCCTGCTCGGCGCGTTCGAGGAAGGCATGGCGGTTGGGCAGGCCGGTGAGGAAGTCGGTGGTGGCCAGGCGCGTCATCTCGGCATCGTCCTTTTGCTTGCACAGCAGCAGGAAGCCAAAGCCGTTCACGATCATCAAGAGGTAGCCCATCAGGTAGGCGAATTCGTGGGAGGCGCCCTGGCCGAAGGGCGCGTCGCCGGTGATGCCGCCGAGCGCCGACCAGGCCACGGCCAGCGCGAACAGCGCATCGTTGACGCCGATGATGAGCTGCAGCGGCGAGGCGCTGCGCAGCCCTGCGGCGAAGCGCGTGCTGAAGCGGCGCGGGCGCAGCAGGATCCAGGCCATGACGGCGGCGAACAGCGCCACCACGCCGGCGACCAGGGTGCCCAGCTGCCCGTGGCTGGCGCCCATGGTGCCGGCGGCCAGCACCACCGCCGACGACAGTGCGGTGATCGGCAGCAGCAGCCGGCCCCAGCGCGTGAAGCCGAAGAACAGGCAGTAGGCGGCCACTTCGGCCGACACCGCCATGATCCAGCCGACGCCCTCGATCCCGGGCGGCAGCGCCAGCCCCTGGGGCCGCATCCAGCCCAGCAGCTGGCTCAGCCCCATGCCGATGCGCGCCCACATCCACAGGCGCAGCCCCGGATTGGGCTTGCCGCCCCAGGTATAACCCGCCATCAGCACGGCGAAGGCGACGTTGCCGATGCCGAGGGCAAGGAGAAAAGTATGCGTGTCGATCACTGTCGTCCTTACAGGCCACGCCCCGGCATCAGGCAGGTAGTGCTGCGCACATTGATGTTACCCATATAACATATGTTTCCCAAAAGAATTATGGTACACGTTTTCGACGCTGCTGGCGCGCACGTTTGAAGTCTTTTGGACAAGCTGCGACAGCCTGCTCCGCCGTCACCGCTTTTTTGATGCACGGCAGCAGCCGTTAGAGGATAATCAACAGACAACATTCATTCTTGAACGCACTGGAGCGATCGTGATTTTCGGTTTCCTCAAGCCACCACAGATGTCGCCGCGCCTGCACCGCCTGAAGAACTCGGCTCTGTTCAGCACGCTGACGCCGCTGGAACTGAAGATCGTCGACGGCCTGCTGCACGAGCGCCGCTACCTGAAGGACGAGATCATCTTCGACGAGGGTGAGGAAGGCCAGGGGCTCTACCTCCTGATGAGCGGCCGGGTGCGCATCAGCCGCCTGCACGAAGGCACGACCCAGGTGGTGGCCGAGCTGGAGCCGGGCGGCTTCTTCGGCGACCTGGCCCTGCTCGACAACACGCCGCGCAATGCCCAGGCACGCGCCATCGAACCCTGCGAGATGGCGGTCTTCTTCCGCGCCGACTTCCTCGGCCTGATGGAAACCGACGCCGTGATCGGCTACAAGATCTCGCTGGCGCTGGCGCGCCATATCGGCCGCCGCCTGCGCGAATGGATGGGCACTGGACGGCCGCAGCTGGAAGCGCTATGAACAGCGGGGAGCGCGCCGGTCCAGTGGTCTGGACCGGCATCATCGCGGCCACCTGCCTGCTGCTGCTGGTCGTCAAGCAGCTGCTGTGGCTGGCCCTGCCCTTCATCTTCGGCACCGTGCTGTACTACATCCTGCTCGGGCCGATGCAGCGCATGGTGCGCGCGGGCTACGGCCGCAACGCCGCCGCCCTCTGGGTCTGCCTGCTGTTCTTCGCGCTCGCCTCGCTGGCCATGACCGCCGCGCTGACCTGGAGCGAGGGCCCGGAAGAAGACTCGTGGGAAAAGACCGTCGGCCTCTACCTCGACGGCGGGGTGGCCTTCGTCCACAACACGATGACCCTGCTGGAAGCACGCTTCCCGGTGCTGGCCGAAATGCACCTGACCTCGAGCGTCAACAATGCCTTCCGCACCTACACCGACAACTTCGCGCAGGAGCACTTGGGCGAGATCCTGGTGGGCGTGGCGACCTGGGTTCCGTCGCTGCTGCTGGCGCCCTTCCTCACCTTCTTCTTCCTGCGCGACGGCCTGCGCTTCAAGCGCTTCCTGGCGCGCGCCGTGCCGAACGCCTATTTCGAACGCGCGCTCTACCTGCTGCACGAGGTCGACCAGACCGCGCGCCGCTACTTCGAGGGCCTGCTGAAGCTCACCGTGCTCGACACCGCGGTGCTGGCGCTGGGCCTGTGGACCATCGGCGTGTCCTCACCCCTGCTGCTGGGCCTGATCTCGGCGGTGCTGGCCTGGGTGCCCTTCGTCGGCTCGGTGGCCGGTTGCGTGCTGGTGGTGATCGTGGCCTCGACCGACGCGCCCAGCAATCCCTTCGTGGCTTACGGCGCGATCGGCGTGTTCGTGCTGGTGCGCCTGCTGGACGACTTCGTGTTCATGCCGCTCACGCTCGGGCGCAGCCTGCGCGTGCATCCCCTGGTGACGGTGCTGATGATCTTCGTGGGCGGCGCGCTGGCCGGCGTGGCGGGGCTGATGCTGGTGCTGCCCCTGCTGGGCGTGGTCATGGTGATCGGCGAAACGCTGGGACGGCTGGTCACCAACCCGCGCCTGCGCGCGCGGCACCGCTATGCGCGGGCGCTGCGCACGCGCCAGGCCAGTGTCGACCTCGACATCGCACGCGAGCGGCGCGGGGCGCCGACGCCGAATGCCCAACAGACGGTCAAGTAGTAGCCAAACAAGCCACCCTCGTAAATACATGAAGTATATGACCATTTGAGCAAATGGAATATTGGCTTATACTTGTGCCGGATCGTCGCTCTCCGGGCGACCGGTAGGCATTCTCCAGCCACCGCCTGATCCTTCCATCGATGCGCCCGCGCGACCGTGGCGCATCGCCCGTCAAGGCTGGCGCAGACCAGCTTCCCGATCAGCACAGGCCGGGTTCGCCCGGGACCGACATCGAATGATTCCACGACCAGCCACGCTCTTACACCGCCCCGCCAGGATGCTCCTGCTAGCCGGCGCGCTGGCGCTTCCCCTGGCCCATGCAGGTGTGAACAAGCAAGCCGCGGACAAGCAAGCCGTCCCTGCCGCCGCCGACTTCAAGGCCCTGAGCGGCTCCTATCCGCGCGAGTGCGCCGCCCCCGCCGCCCCCGCCCTGTCCGGGCTGGGCCAACCCAGCCTGCGCCGCTGCGCCTGGAGCGCACACCTTGAAATGCTGTACTGGGCCACGGTCCCGGCGCCGGCCGCGGCCAACGCCTGCCTGCCGCCCTCCGCCCTCGCCTGGCACCAGCTGGCGCGCTCGGTCACGAGCGCGGTCCCGCCATGGAACAACGCGGCCACCGGCCAGGCCTTGCTGACCAATGCGGGCAATGCGGGCCTGCAGCAGGCCGCCGCCGTCTGGCGCAACCCCGACGGCCAGTGGTCCGCCGTGCTGTGGCGCTGGGAACCCTCGAGCAAGGCCGCTACCCGCGCCTGGCAAGCCGCGCACTGGAACGAGATCGCCGGCGCCGTGCGTGCACTCGACGCCGGCAAGCTGGCGACGCCGTCGCCCCTGCTGCAGGCCTGGCTGGCCGCGTCGAAGGACAAGCCGCGCGCGCTCGACGGCAGCACCTGGCGCTGGCTGGAAGATGGCGCCTGCCTGAGCCTGCAGACCGCCGTCAACACCCAGGCACGCCTGCACCTGCCGCATTCGCGCGACGACGCGCGCCAGGAGCAGCGCAGCGCCATGCAGGTGCAGCTGGCGCGCCGCTTCCCGAACGCCGAATGGCTGCAGCCCTTCACCCTGCTCGAACCCGGCGTGGCCGGCGCCCGCACCGGCGCCAAGTTCGTCGCCGTGTGGAAGGAAGCCAATGCCGTGCAGGGCCGCTTGTGGATCCCCCTGCCCAAGGACGGCGGCATCGTGCGCGCTCACCTCGTCAGCAGCGTGCCCGCAGGCAGCAGCGCGCGCGCGCAGGAACTGACCAAGCAGCGCGCCGCGCTGATCGAGCGCGAACTGAACGCGCTGGCACACGCCTGGGAGGCCCTCCATGAGTGACGAACTGTCGACCTCGATCTGGCTGCTGTCGCCGCTGGCCGTGCTGGGCGCCGGCCTGATGCTGGCGCTGGTGCTCGGCCTGCTGCTGCAGCGCTTCAATGTGCCCAAGCTGTACGGCGCCGTGATCGCCGGCCTGCTGCTGGGCGCCACCGGCCTGGACATGATCGATCGCGCCCTGCTGACCCAGTTCCAGGAACTGCTCAACGCCGCCGCCGCCCTGGTGCTGTTCGAGGTCGGCCGCAAGATGGACCTGGCTTGGCTGCTGCGCAGCGGCCGCCAAGGCGTGACCCTGCTGCTGGCGACCATCCTGCGCGGCGCCGCGAGCGCCGTCATCCTGGCCCTGCTCGGCCTGCCCTGGAGCGCCGCCATCTTCATCGGCTCGATCCTGATCGCCGTGAATCCCGTGATCGTCAGCTCCATGGTGGCGGACGAAAACGCCAGCGGCACCAGCACCTTCGCCACCAACAACATGGTCGGCGTCAGCAACCTGGTGGCCCTGCTGGCCCTGGGCGTCACCCTGGCATGGACCCGCAGCCACGGCGTCGACGCCACGGCCGGCTTCTGGGAAGAACTGGTGCGCCAGGGCGGCAAGCTGGTGCTGGGCGCGGTGATCGCCGCCATCTCCTACGGCGTGTATGCGCTCGCCACCCGCCTGTGCAAGGTACCGGCCACCATGCGGCCCGGCATGCTGCTGGCCGCGCTGCTGATCGACCTCGGCCTGTGCTCGATCTCGGCCGCCAGCGCCCTGCTCTCGCTGCTGCTGATGGGCGTCCTGCTGCGCAACGCGGAAAAGCGCGACAACGTGTTCCAGGCCCAGCTCAAGACGGCCCAGGACATCGGCTATGTGCTGCTGTTCCTGATGTCGGCCGCCCTGGTCGACCTGCGCCTGGCGCTGGAAGGCTGGGTCTGGGTCTCGGCCTGCGTGGTGTTCGCGGTGCGCATCGCCGCCACGCGCCTGGCGCTGTGGCCGGCGACCGCCTGGAGCGAACGCAAGAAGCATGCGATGACCTTGTCGATGTGCTCGCTGGTGAGCTACGGCGGGCTGGTGGTCGACAACTCGCTGAACGCCTACACCGGCCTGGACCCCGCGTCGACCGCCGTCATGAACATCCTGCTGGCGCTGAACGTGCTGCTGGCGCCTGGCCTGACCTGGCTGGGCCTGCGCCTGGCAGGCGAAACCTACCGAGGAGGCGCACAATGAGCGGACTCTTGATCAACGAAGAAGCGATCGGCGCGGTCCCGGGTGACGAACAGGCGCAGGCGGTCTCTGGACAAGGCCCCGCCTTCCTGCCCGACTTCAAGCCCTCGACCCTGGGCACCATGGGCATCGAACTCGAACTGATGGTGCTCGACCGCCTGACCTTCGACCTGTTCCCGGCCGCGCCGGACATCCTGCGCCTGCTGGACAAGCACGACAAACCCTGGGTTCACACGCCGGAGATCACCACCTCGATGCTGGAAGTGGCGACCTCGATCCTGACATCCTTCGACGAAGCGGCGGGGCAGCTGGAACACATCCGCAGCACAGTGCAGCGCGCGGCCTTCGAGGTCGGCGCCTCGATCTCGGGCGGCGGGGCGCATCCTTTCCAGAAGTGGAACGAGCAGCGCATCTACCCGAAGGAACGCTATTTCGCCTCCGAGCGCAAGTTCGGCTACCTGGCCAAGCTGTTCACCGTGTTCGGCATGCACGTGCACATCGGCGCCGGCAGCGCCGACGAGGCGACCCGGCTGTGCGCCTGGCTGACCCAGCGCGCGCCCCTGTTCATCGCGCTATCCAGCAATTCGCCCTGCTGGCAGGGCGAGAACTCGGGCTTTTGCAGCTCGCGCAGCAATGTGGTGAGCGCCTTCCCGATGAGCGGCATCCAGCCCGAGCACATCCGCAGCTGGCAAGACTTCCGCGAGCACTTCGACCGCCTCGCGGCGCACGGCATCGTCAAGAGCATCAAGGACTTCTACTGGGACGTGCGGCCCAAGCCGGAATACGGCACCATCGAACTGCGCGTGCTGGACACGCCGCTCAAGCCGATCTACGCGGCGGCCCTGGCCTGCTATGCGCGCGAGCTGTGCCTGGAGTTCGCCGACCAGCCCGGCCAGTGGCCCGCGAACGCCAGCCGAGAACTCTACACCTGGAACCGCTTCATCGCGGCGCGCGACGGCGTGGGGGGCGAGTACATCGATCCGGAAACCGATACGGCGGTGCCGATCGCCGACGCGGTGCGCGCCGACCTGGCGCGCCTGGCCAAACGCTCGCAGGATCCGGGCTTCGGCAAGGCCTGCGAAGTGATCGAGCAGTTGATGAAGGATGGCGGCCAGGCGGGCTGGCTGCGCGCCCACCTGGATGCGGGTGGCGGCATGAACGACCTGGCGCGGATGGCCAGTGAGTTGTTCGAGGACGGCGATCCGCGCTAAAACGAGAAACGTAACGTGTAAACACCGTCGAACGCGTCACTGGCGCCTACGACTCCCCCGCGAAGGCGGGGTCCAATTTTGCCAGCGTTTCGACAGCGCGTGCAGAACCTGGATCCCCGCCTTCGCGGGGACGACGTGCATATTGCAGCTTATTTACGTCCGGCCTTGGGCTTGGACTTGATCGTCGACAGGATCGACGGCTTGGACTTGGACGAAGCGGCAACCACCGCCGCGGGCGCCCGCTCGACGCGCACCTGCACCTTGTCGCGTCCTCCCGTGCGGCGACCGCTGTCCGGCCCGCGCTTGCCCACTTCGCGCTCGGTCATCGGCGCGCCCGGCATGCGCTTGCGGTCGCGCACGACGCTGTGCTCGGGCGCGAACTCGGCGCCGGCCGGCGGGATCAGGTGGCGCTCGCCGGTGCCGATCAGGTCTGAACGGCCCATGCGCTTCAGGGCGTCGCGCAGGATAGTCCAGTTCTCCGGATCGTAGTAGCGCAGGAATGCCTTGTGCAGCTTGCGCGTCTTGCCGCTCTTCGCCGTCTCGACGACTTCCGAGTCCTCGGTGACCTTGGCCAGCGGGTTCTTGCGCGAGTGGTACATCGTGGTCGCCATCGCCATCGGGGTCGGCGTGAAGGTCTGTACCTGGTCGAGCTTGAAGTTGTTCTTCTTCAGCCACAGCGCCAGGTTCAGCATGTCCTCGTCGGTGCAACCCGGGTGGGCGGCGATGAAATAGGGGATCAGGTACTGCTTCTTGCCCGCTTCGATCGAGTACTTGTCGAACAGGCGCTTGAACTCGTCGTAGGCGCCGATGCCCGGCTTCATCATCTTCGACAGGGTGCCCTGCTCGGTGTGTTCGGGCGCGATCTTCAGCAGGCCGCCCACGTGGTGGGTCACCAGTTCCTTGACGTATTCGGGCGAGCGCACCGCCAGGTCGTAGCGCAGGCCCGAGCCGATCAGGATCTTCTTGATGCCCGGGATGGCGCGCGCCTTGCGGTACAGCGAGATCAGCTTGCTGTGGTCGGTCCCGAGATTACTGCAGATGGTCGGGTAGACGCAGGACAGGCGGCGGCAGGATTCCTCGATCTTCTTGTCCTTGCAGGCCAGGCGGTACATGTTCGCGGTCGGGCCGCCCAGGTCGGTGATCGTCCCGGCGAAGTTCTTGGTGGTGTCGCGGATCAGTTCGATCTCGCGCAGGATCGAGGGCTCGGAGCGGCTTTGGATGATGCGGCCTTCGTGCTCGGTGATCGAGCAGAAGGTGCAGCCGCCGAAACAGCCGCGCATGATGTTGACCGAGTAGCGGATCATTTCCCAGGCCGGGATGTGGGCCTTGCCGTAGCTCGGGTGCGGCGCGCGCGCGTAGGGCAGGTCGTAGACGTTGTCCATCTCGTCCATGGCCAGTGGCAGCGGCGGCGCGTTCAGCCACACATCGCGGTCGCCGTGCTGCTGTACCAGCGCGCGCGCGTTGCCGGGATTCGACTCCAGGTGGAACACGCGCGAGGTGTGGGCGTACATCACCGGGTCTTCGCTCACGGTCTCGAAAGACGGCAAGCGCACCACGGTCTTGCGCGCCTTCTCGCGGGCGGCGGCCTGGCGCTCCTCGCGCGTCATGATCACCACCGGCTTGATCTCCGGCTCGGGCTTGGCGTTCTCGGTGGCGCAGGCGGTGGTGTCTTCCTGGGCCATCGCATAGGGGTTCGGGTGCGCGTCGATGCGGCCCGGCACGTCCACGCGGGTCGAGTTATGCACGCTCCACTCGGCGTCCGGCAGCCAGCCATGCGGCACCAGGAAGGCGGTGCCGCGCAGGTCGCGGATGTCCTTGATGTTCTCGCCCGCGGCCAGGCGGCGCGTGAGGTCGACCAGTGCGCGTTCGGCGTTGCCGAAGATGAGCAGGTCGGCCTTCGATTCGAACAGCACCGAGCGGCGCACCTTGTCCGACCAGTAGTCGTAGTGGGCGATGCGGCGCAGCGAGGCCTCGATGCTGCCGGCGATCACCGGCACGCCGGGGAAGGCTTCGCGGGCGCGCTGGCAGTACACGGTCACGGCGCGGTCGGGACGCTTGTTCGGCTCGGCGTTCGGGGTATAGGCGTCGTCGGAACGGATCTTGCGGTCAGCCGTGTAGCGGTTGACCATCGAGTCCATGTTGCCGGCGGTAACGCCCCAGTACAGATTCGGCTTGCCCAGCGCGCGGAAGGGCTCGACCGAGGTCCAGTCCGGCTGGCTGATGATGCCCACGCGGTAGCCCTGCGCTTCCAGCAGGCGGCCGACCAGCGCCATCCCGAAGCTCGGGTGGTCGATATAGGCGTCGCCCGTGATCAGGATGATGTCGCACGAATCCCACCCGAGCTTGTCCATTTCTGCGCGGGACATCGGGAGGAAAGGCGCGGCGGGAGCGCGGCTGGAGCGCTTGGGAACGCTCGCGAAGAGATTGGCTGGGGAGTTCATTGGCCGGTATTTTACCGGAAAACCGTTCCCGGAGCGTCTCCCGCCCCGGAAAATGGCTTAACTATCAATGACTTGTGGTGCTTCTATGCATCAGATGCCCATGTTCGACAAGATATTGCCGAGCTCGCGCAGGCCGGTGGCGACCTTGGGATGGCGGACGTTGAAGCGGGCGGCCAGTTCCTGGGTGCGCGAAGACAGGCCGAAGGTGTTGTTGTCGAATTCCTGTTCGGCGCGGCGGTCGAGCACCTTTTCGATGTCGCCGTCGAGCTGGCGCAGCAGGGTTTCGAGTTCCGGGTCGACGTCGGCGGTCTCCTGCAGGTGACGGTGCAGGGTGCGCAGGTGCGCTTTCAGGTTATCGTCGTTGTCGGTTTGCATCGTGTCCTCCGTGGTGAGCACGATTGCATTTTACGGCAAGGTGGGGATGGGGTTGAACACGGCTGTAACGGTGCGCAAAGAAACATGGGTCCCCGCCTGCGCGGGGATGACGTTGTTTTACGGTGCATTGCTACGCGGACAACACTTTAGCCCGCACATTTAGCACGTCATCCTCGCGCAGGCGAGGACCCAAGTTTGCCAGCAGACTACGAACGCCTTACTTGGCCATCAACCCACGACGCTCCAGCAGCGGCTCCACCTTCGCATCGCGCCCGCTGAAGTTGCGGTACATCTGCATCGCATCCAGCGTGCCGCCGCGCGACAGCAGGGTCTTGCGGAAGTGGTCGCCGTTCTTGCGGGTCAGGCCGCCGTTTTCCTTGAACCAGTTGACGGTGTCCGCGTCCAGCTTCTCGGCCCACAGGTAGCCGTAATAGCCGGCCGAGTAGCCGCCCGAGAAGGTGTGCGAGAAGTAGGCGCTGCGGTAGCGCGGCGGCACCAGGGCGAAGTCGACACCCGCCTTCTTCAGCGCTTCAGCCTCGAAGACCAGCACGTCGGCCGGGATCTGGTTCGGCGACAGCTGGTGCCAGGCCTGGTCCAGCAGCGCGGCCGCCAGGTACTCGGTGGTGCGGAAGCCTTCGTTGAACTGCTGCGAGGCTTGCACCTTGTCCAGCAGCTCTTTCGGCATCGGCTCGCCGGTCTGGTAGTGCCTGGCGTAGTTGGAGAGGACCTCCGGCCAGGCCATCCACATCTCGTTCACCTGCGACGGGAACTCGACGTAGTCGCGCGGCACGCGCGAGCCCGAGAAGCGCGGGTACTTCACGTTCGAGAACATGCCGTGCAGGGCGTGGCCGAATTCGTGGAAGGTGGTGCGCACTTCGTCGTAGGTCAGCAGGGTCGGCTCGTCCGCGGCAGGCTTGGCCACGTTCAGGTTGTTGGCGATGACCGGCTTGGTGCCCAGCAGGCTGCTCTGGCCCACCCAGGCGTTGGCCCAGGCGCCGCCGCGCTTGTTCGAGCGCGCGTACGGATCGAAGGTGAAGATCGCCAGCTGCTTGCCGTCGGTGTCGAAGACGTCGAACACGCGCACGTCCTCGTTATAGGCCGGCAGGTCCTTGCGCTCCTTGAAGCTGATGCCGAATTCCTTGTTGGCGGCGAAGAACACGCCGTCGACCAGCACGCGGTTCAGCTCGAAATAAGGCTTGAGCTGGGCGGCGTCGAAGGCGTAGCGCTCGGCGCGCACCTTGTCGCTGTAGTAGCCCCAGTCGTGGGCGGCGGCCTGGAAGCCACCTTTCTCCGCGTCGATCACTTTCTGGATCTCTGCAGCTTCCTTCTTCGCGTTGTTCACGGCCGGCTTGGCGAATTCCGCCAGCAGGCTGTTGACGGCCTTGGTGGACTTGGCGGTCTGGTCTTCCAGGTTGTAGGCCGCGTGGTTCGGATAGCCCAGCAGCACGGCGCGTTCGGCGCGCAGCTTGGCGATCTTCAGCACGATGTCGCGGGTGTCGAATTCGCCGCCGCGGCTGCCGCGCGCCAGCGAGGCTGCCAGCAGCTTCTCGCGGGTGGCGCGGTTGGTCAGCACCGACAGGCCGGCCTGCTGCGAGGTGTTCACCACCGGGATCACGAATTTGCCTTCCAGGCCACGCTTCTTGCCTTCGGCGGCGGCGGCGTCGATCGCCTTGTCCGACAGGCCGGCCAGTTCGGCGCGGGTGTCGACCACCAGGGCCGAGGCGTTGGCTTCCTTCAGCGTGTTCTTGGCGAACTGGGTCTGCAGGGCGGCCAGCTGGCTGTTGTAGTCCTTCAGCTTGACCTTGTCGGCGTCGGACAGCTTGGCGCCGGCGCGCACGAAGTCGGTGTGGTAGCGCTCGAGCAGGTACTTCGACTCGGCGTCCAGCTTCAGGCTGTCGCGCTTGTCGTACAGGGACTTGATGCGCTGGTAGAGCTTCGGATTCAGGCGGATCGCATCGCCGTGGGCGGCCAGCTTGGGGGCCAGATCGCGGCTCAAGGCGATGATGGTGTCGTTGGTGTAGGAGCTCGACAGGGTGCCGAAGGCGGCGCTCACGCGGTCCAGCAGGCGGCCCGAGCGCTCCATGGCGACGATGGTGTTGTCGAAGGTCGGCGCGGCCTTGTTGTTGGCGATCGCCTCGACCTCGAGGGCTTCCACGCGCATGCCTTCGGCGAAGGCCGGCGCGAAGTGCTCGTTGCGGATCTTGTCCCATGCCGGGTAGTTGAACGGCAGGCTGCTTTCCTTGGCGAAGGGATTCGAGGCTTCCAGTTGCGAAGCCGGGGCGGCCCAGGCGGGGGCCAGCGCCGCGGCGCTGGCGGCGGCGGCGACGAGCAGGATGTGTGGACGGTTCATGGTGTCTCTATGTGTTTGAGTACGGCGGAGTAACACGCCGTCCGCGCCGCCGCGCATGGCGGCGGAACAGGCGGCGCAAGGGGGATTGGTTGCCGCTTAGTTGCCGGTCAGGCCGCGGCGCTCGAGCAGCGGCTCGATGATCGGATCGCGGCCGCGGAAGTTGCGGAACAGGTCCATGGCGTCGGCGGTGCCGCCGCGCGACAGCAGGGTCTTGCGGAAGTGGTCGCCGTTCTTGCGCGACAGGCCGCCGTTCTGCTTGAACCACTCGACGGTGTCGGCGTCGAGCTTTTCGCTCCACAGGTAGGCGTAGTAGCCGGCCGAGTAGCCGCCGTTCATCGAGTGCGAGAAATAGGTCGTGCGATAGCGCGGCGGCACCGGCGCGAAGTCCACGCCGGCATCCTTCAGCGCCTTGGCTTCGAAAGCCAGGACGTCCGTTGGGATCTGGCCCGGCGCCAGCTGGTGCCAGCGCTGGTCGATCAGCGAGGCGGCCAGGTATTCGGTCGTCATGTAGCCCTGGTTGAACTTCTTCGAGGCGACCACCTTGTCCAGCAGCTCTTTCGGCATCGCCGCGCCGGTCTTGTGGTGCTTGGCGTAGTTGGCCAGGACTTCAGGCCAGATCGCCCACATCTCGTTGACCTGCGACGGGTACTCGACGAAGTCGCGCGGCACGCTGGTGCCCGAGAAATGCGGGTATTTCACGTTCGAGAACATGCCGTGCAGCGCATGGCCGAACTCGTGGAACATGGTGCGCACTTCGTCGTAGGTCAGCAGGGTCGGCTCGCCCGCGGGCGGCTTCGGGATGTTCTGGTGGTTGCCCACCACCGGGCGGCGGTTCAGCAGGTGCGACTGCGACACGTATTCGTTCATCCAGGCGCCGCCCTGCTTGTTGCCGCGTGCATAGGGGTCGAACAAGAAGATCGCCAGCTGCTTGCCGTCGTGATCGAACACGTCGAACACGCGCACGTCCGGGTCGTACACCGGCAGGTCCTTGCGTTCCTTGAAGGTGATGCCGAATTCCTTGGTGGCGGCGAAGAACACGCCATCGACCAGCACGCGGTTCAGTTCAAAATAGGGACGCAGCTGGTTCTCGTCGAAGTTGTATTTCGCGGCGCGCACCTTGTCCTGGTAGATCGGCCAGTCCCAGGAAGCGATCTGGAAGTTGCCTTTCTCGGCGTCGATCACCTTCTGGATCTCGGCAGCCTCCTTCTTCGCATTGTTGACCGCCGGGCCGGCCAGTTCGCCCAGCAGCTTGTTGACGGCGGCCGGGTTCTTGGCGGTTTCCAGTTCCTGCGAATAAGCCGCGTAGTTCGGGTAGCCCAGCAGCGCTGCACGCTCGGCGCGCAGCTTGGCCAGGCGCAGCACCAGCTCGCGCGCATCGAATTCGCCGCCGCGGCTGCCGCGGTTCAGCGATGCCGCCATCAGGCGTTCGCGGGTGGCGCGGTTGGTGAGCGTCGCCAGGGCGGGCTGGCTGCTGGTATTGACGATGGCGATCGCGAACTTGCCCTTCTGGCCGCGCTTTTCCGCTTCCGTGGCGGCGGCGGCGATTTCGGCGTCGGACATGCCGGCCAGTTCCTCGCGGGTGTTCACGATCAGGGCCGACGCATTCGCTTCCTTCAGCACGCGCTGCGAGAACTCCGACTGCAGCGAAGCGATCTCGCCGTTATAGGCCTTGAGCTTCTGCTTGTCGGCCTCTGGCAGGTTGGCGCCGGCGCGCACGAATTCCTTGTACACGCGCTCGAGCAGGTGCTTCGATTCGGCGTCCAGCTTGAGGCTGTCGCGCTTGTCGTGCAAGGTCTTCACGCGCTGGAACAGCTTCGGATTCAGGTAGATCGCATCGTTATGCGCCGCCAGCTTGGGCGACATCTCGCGGTCGACCGCGTCCAGGCGATCGTTGGTGTTGGCGGTCTGCAGGTTCGAGAACACGGCCGACACGCGGCCCAGCAGCTGGCCCGAGCGTTCCATCGCGACGATGGTGTTGTCGAACGTCGGCGCGGCCTTGCTGTTGGCGATCAGGTCCACTTCACGCAGCTGTTCGCGCATGCCGGCGGCATAGGCGGGCAGGAAATGCTCGTCCTTGATCTTGTCGAAGGCCGGGTAATTCAGCGGCAGGCTGCTTTGTTTGGCGAACGGATTGGAGGCTTCGAGGGCGGCAGCCGCGGTGGCCGACGGCGCGGCAACCGCCAGTGCGATGCTGGCCGCCAGGATGAGCTGTTGTGGACGGTTCATGGGATCTTTCTCGGACTCTAGGGTAGGAGCTGCCGGGCAAGCTCGACAGCTGTGCGCGGAGATCATAGCAGGCTTATATGCAGGTCGTCACATGAAAAAATGTATGCATACATCCTGTAAGGACGCCTTGTATTTACTGGCGTAATGACGCGTATGGACGGGGAAAATAGCGCCCGTGGTAGCATCCGCCGGGCTCCCCTTTCTTTCGCTTCCATGGACTTTACTTCGCACACTTTCGACGCCATCGTGGTCGGTACCGGGCCGGGCGGCGCCAGCGTGGCGCGCGAACTGGCGCGCGCCGGCAGCCGTGTCCTGATCCTCGAACAGGGTGGCGCCGCGCCGCTGGCCGGCACCCTGGCCCAGATGACGGCGATGGCGGCGGTGCCGGGCCGCGGCGCCTTCGTGCACCGCGACGCCTCGCTGCTGGTCGGCGGCGCCACCCTGGGCGGCAGCACGGCGGTGAACTTCGCCACCGCGGCCCCGCCGCCGCCGGCCATGTTCGCCGCCCACGGCATCGACCTCGATCCCTTCGTCGACGCCCTGCGCGCCGAGCTGCCGATGGCGCCCCTGCCCGACAGCCTGGTCGGCCCGATGGCGACCCGCATCGGCGAGGCCGCGCGCGCGGCCGGTTTCGCCTGGCGCAAGCTGGACAAGATGATCCGGCCGGAAGCCTGCCGCAGCGGCTGCTGGCGCTGCGTCTATGGCTGCCCCTTCGGCGCCAAGTGGACGGCGCGCGACTTCGTCGAGGACGCCCAGCGCCACGGCGCCGTGCTGGCCCCTGGCAGCCGCGTGACGCGCGTGCTGGTGGATGAAGGCCGGGCGCGCGGCGTGGAGTTCGTGCACGGCGGCCGCGCGCAGGAGATCAGGGCGCCGCTGGTGGTGCTGGCCGGCGGCGGCATCGGCAGCCCGCGCATCCTGCACCGCTCCGGACTGGGTCCGCGCCATGCGCCCTTCTTCAGCGACCCGGTGGTGGCGGTGATGGGTAGCGTCGACGGCATCGATGGCGGCGCCGAGGTGCCGATGGCGGCCGGCCTGCATTTGCCGGAAGAAGGGATCGCCCTGGCCGACCTGACCCTGCCGCGCCCGATGTACCAGGCCTTCGCGGCCCAGGTGGGACGCTTCGACCGCCTGCTGGCGCACCGGCGCACCCTGTCGGTGATGGTCAAGATCCGCGACGAGATCGGCGGCGCGGTCGGCCAGCGCTGGGCCGACAAGCGCCTGGCGCCGGCCGACAAGGACAAGCTGCGCCGCGGCGCGGAGATGGCGCGCGCCATCCTGCGCCAGGCGGACGCGCGCCAGGTGTTCAGCAGCTGGCATTTCGCGGCCCATCCGGGCGGCAGCGTGCGCATCGGCGCGGGCGTGGACGCCGGCCTGCAAACAGCCACGCCCGGCCTGTACGTGTGCGACGCCTCGGTGATCCCGGAACCCTGGGGCCTGCCGCCCACCCTTACCCTGCTGGCCCTGGGCAAGCGCCTCGGGAGCCGGCTGGCGGCGGGCTAGCGCATCAGTAGTGGGGAGGCCGCTCGTTGAGCGGCGCCTGGCGCCCGTCCTGCAGGGTGCGGAGGTGGTCGGCGAGCTTGGCCACCATGGCTTCGAGCTGGTCGATGCGGCGGCTTTGCTGGTAGATCGTCTGGTTCAGCGTCTCCACCAGGTCTTCCTGGTGGGCGAGCTTGATTTCGATATCGACGAAACGGTCTTCGTGGTCCATGGGGCGTCCGCGGCAAAACCGGCATTATGCCAGCCTCGCCGCGGAGGGGAGGTCAGCCGAAGGGAACGTAGTCGATGCCCTGGGCGATCAGGTCGATCACGTTGGCCTTGTTTTCCGCGCTTTCGCTGAAGGCCATCAGGATTTGCGCCCGGCTGTGCAGCTGGATCTGTTCCAGCCAGTAGGCCTGGCCGCCGGCATCCGGCGCGCGGTTCAGGACGTTATCGTAAAGCTCGGTCACGAACTGCTGGTTGCTCAGGTTCTTGCCGTACAGGGTCTCGAACTCGATCGAGCCGTCCGGCGCCTTGATGCTCATGAATTCGTTCGCGAGCCGCATCAGGTCCGAACCGGTTTCCATGCGGTGCAGCCAGTAGCCCATGCCGCCCAGATCCGGGGCGCGATCGAATACCGCCTGGTAGAGGCGGAAGACCTCGCCGGCCGCGCCGTCGATGTCGATCGCCTTCCAGCCGTCGCTGAACTGGACGCGCTCGACGTTGATCAGGGTGTCGGTGCCGCCGGCGCCGGTCCGGTCGAGCACGGTGAAGCCCCAGGTCGCCTTGGTGATCGTGTGATTCGCCTTGGTTCCGGCAAACACGGCGGTGTCGATGGCGCCGAGGCCCTCGACCGCGGTGCTGCCGCTGCCCATGGTGAAGGTGTCCTTGCCGGCGCTGCCGTTCTGGTTGCCGGCATTCGCGATGGTCATCAGGAAGGGCTGGGCGCCGGAGGTCGCATTGCCGGCTACATCGGTCGCCGCGAAGCGCACCTCGTAGGCCCCGTTCGGCAGCGGCGGCGAGTTGAGCGTCCACTTGCCGTCGGCTGCGACGGTCGCGTTGCCGATCTCGACGAAGTCGCCGGCGCGGTACAGGTGGACCACGCTGCCCGCCTCGCCGGCGCCGCTGAACACCGGCTGGTTGCCGCCGTCGGCCAGGGCCGCGTTCGCGGTCGGCACGGCCGGCGGGGTGGCGTCGATGTTGAAGCTGACCGGGGTAGTGGCGGCGGAGACGTTGCCGGCGGCATCGGTGGCGGTCGCGGTGACGCTGTAGTTCACGCCATCCGGGAAGGCGACGCGCGATTCGACTTTCCAGATGCCGGTCGCATCGACGACGACCGAGGCGATCTCGGTGGCGCCGGCGAAGATCTTGACGGTCGACCCCGCTTCAGCGGAGCCCTGCATCTCCGGCTTGCTGCCGCGCGCATAGTTGTTCTGGTTGGTCGTGACCCGGAACACCGGGGCGCCGGGGGCGGTCGTGTCGACCAGGTCGGAACGCTGCACCGTCATGTCGGCGAACTTCAGGACCTCCACCGAACGCAGCGTGTCCGCGCCTTCGGCGCTGCTGGTCGCCAGCAGCGAACCATCGGCCTGGTTCGCAAGCGTGTAGTTGCTGCGCACTCCACTGAACACCACGGTGTCCATCCCTTCCCCGCCTTCGATCATGTCGTTGCCTCCATTTCCCTGCAAGGTGTCGTTGTTACGCGTTCCCGTCAGGGTGTCCGCGCGATTGGTTCCGGTCAGATAGCGGGCGCCGCTCAGGCTGTTGATGCCGAGCGCGCCGCGCAAGCCGTCGCCGCCATACAGCCAGTTCAGGGCGGCGATGTCGTAGGGGCTGTACGCCGAGTACGGCCCACCCGCCGCGTCATAGGACAGCAGCGTGTTGCTGGTGTTGTCTTCGGAAGCGGACAGCACGGCGCCGTTCTCCGGTTCCGCTTCGAAGGGATGCTTGAGGCCGAGCGCATGGCCCAGCTCGTGCAGCAGGGTCTCGTAGCCGTCGCCGCCCGGCGCCAGGCTCTGGTTCTGGGCCCGCCATTCGGCATTGTCGAGGTAGACCCAGGCATCGGCGTCGTAGGAGCTCAGCGTGTTGCCGGTATAGCTGTAGGGCGAGCTCCAGCTGCACAAGCCGGTCGTGCGGGAGTCCTCGAGGTTGACGTTGGCGAGGTGGATCTGGGCGCTGGTGCCGGAACCGGTTTCGACGAAGGAAATGCCGGTCAGCTGCTGCAGGTAGCCGAAGGCGCCGCGCGCCGCCGTCTGCTGGGTGGCCGAGAAGGCTTCCTGCCCGCTCCTGCCCTCTTCGTTACCCGAGGCGATGGAAAAGGTGTAGTAAATGGTATTGACGTTCGCACTGCTCGTCAGGTAATTCCAGTCGGGTCCTTTGTCCAGCAAGGCATCGATGTGCGTCATCCCGGACAGGGGAGTATTGAGTACTTCGGAAACGGTGGCCATCGTATTTCACTTTAATTGTTGACGCGTCAAATTATTAACGCAAATTCGCTATCGGAAAGTATTTCCCGCGCGACAGTCGAAGTCAAATAAGAATTTCAATCGTGCGCGCCTTTTTGCCTGGCTATCAAGGCTGGCGCGCAACGTTCTTGCCACCGCTCGGGCACATCTAACCCGGTACGGGTTTTGGCGTTGTCAGCAAGGCTTTCAGGTTCGCCAAGCGTTCCTTCGGGCTCAGGACTTCCGTTTCCTTGGGCGGCGCGTCGCCCACGTCGAGCTGCATTTCCTTGATAAACCGCGACGGATCGCAATTCACCAGCTCGCCCGCGCGCTTGCGCCGCTTGCACCAGCTGACGTGCAGGGTGCGCTGGGCGCGGGTGATGCCGACATACATCAGGCGCCGCTCTTCCTGGATACGGGCCGCGATCGATTCGACCGAGTCGTCCGGGTCGCCCTTGTGCGGCAGGATGCCTTCTTCGCAGCCGACCAGGTAGACGTGCGGGTATTCCAGGCCCTTGGACGCATGCAGGGTCGACATGCGCACCGCATCCTGCTCTTCGTCCTGGCCTTCCAGCATCGACATCAGGGCCACCATCTGGGTCAGCTCCAGCAGGTTCTTTTCCTCGCCGTCGCGCTCGCGGCCGCCGCGGCCGCGCTCCTTCAGCCAGTTGGTGAACTCGAGCACGTTCTGCCACTTGGCCTGGGCCGCGCGGTCGTCGAAGTTCTCGTACAGGTAGTGCTCGTAGTTCATCTCCTTCATCATGTCGTCGAGCACTTCGGCCGCGTTGTCGCCGCTGCCCGATGGGCCGGGGCGGGTGGCGCGGTCCTCCAGCTCGAGCATGAAGCGGCAGAAGTCGCGCAGCGGCGCCAGCTGGCGCTCGGCGAGTTTCGCTTCGATGCCGCCCTTGCGCGCGGCCTCGAACAGCGAGCAGTTCCACTGCTTCGAGAATTCGCCCAGCACCTCCAGGGTAGCCATGCCGACCCCGCGCTTCGGGGTGGTGACGGCGCGGATGAAGGCCGGGTCGTCGTCCTGGTTCGCGATCAGGCGCAGGTAGGCGATGATGTCCTTGATCTCCGCCTTGTCGAAGAAACTCTGGCCGCCCGACATGGTGTAGGGAATGCGCTCCTTGCGCAGGGACTGCTCGATCACCCGCGCCTGGTGGTTGCCGCGGTACAGGATCGCGTAGTCGGACCACTTGTTCTTGCGCTGGAAGTGGTCGGCCGAGATCATGATCGCCACCTGGTCGGCTTCCTGGTCGTCGTTCTGCATGCCCAGCACCTCGATCGGCTCGCCCAGGCCGTGCTCGGACCACAGCGACTTCTCGAACAGCTTGGGGTTGTTGCCGATGACCGCGTTGGCCGCCTGCAGGATGCGGGTGGTGGAGCGGTAGTTCTGCTCCAGCTTGATGACGCGCAGGTCGGGGAAGTCGACCTGCAGGGTCTTGAGGTTTTCCACCGAAGCACCGCGCCAGGCGTAGATCGCCTGGTCGTCGTCGCCGACGGCGGTGAACATCGGTTTCTTGCCCAGGCCCGTCACCAGCAGCTTGACCAGCTCGTACTGGCAGGTGTTGGTGTCCTGGTACTCGTCCATCAGCAGGTAGCGCAGGCGGCGCTGCCAGCGGTCGCGGATCGGTTCGTTGTTGCGGAACAGCTCCACCGGCAGGCGGATCAGGTCGTCGAAGTCGACCGCCTGGTAGGCCTGCAGGGTCGCCACATAGCTGCGGTAGACGCGGCCGGCCATGGCCTCGTCCTCGTCGCGCGCCTGGCGGATCGCGTCCTCGGGGTCGACCAGGCCGTTCTTCCACAGCGAGATCGCGTTCTGGATGCGGCGGATTTCCTGCTTGTCGGTGGTCAGCGCCAGATCGGAGACGATGGTGTAGCAGTCGTCGCTGTCCATGATCGAGAACTTGTCCTTCAGGCCGACCCCGGCCGCTTCCTGGCGCAGGATCTTGACGCCCAGCGAGTGGAAGGTCGAGACCGTCAGCTGCTTGGCCTGCTTGGGCTGCTTGAGCAGCTTGGCGATCCGCTCCTGCATCTCGAGCGCGGCCTTGTTGGTGAAGGTCAGGGCGGCGATGGTGCGCGGATCGTAGCCGCGGTCCTCGATCATGTAGGCGATCTTCTGGGTGATCACGCGGGTCTTGCCCGAGCCGGCGCCGGCCAGCACCAGGCAGGGGCCGTCGAGATAGAGCACGGCTTCGCTTTGCGGCCCGTTGAGGCCGAATTTTGGTGCGTTGGACATGGGAAAGTTTCAGGAAGGCAGGCCGATATTTTAACGATGTGTTCGGCGGATGGAGCGGTGCACCAAAGAAAAATAGCCGAACTGATCAGGAATGCAACACTCCCCCGCCTTTTCCCATTCGGGCGGCGGGGCGCGCGATGGAGTACCATTCCTGCTTTGGGCGGCCTGCAGCCGGCGCCCGTGCTTTCAAGGCTTACTAGGACGCTTTCCCATGAAATTCGAACATCTTGTCGAGATCAACGATCCGATGAACCCGCTGGTGGACACCCTCACGCGCGAGCAGCTGTGGCGCGGCCTGGTGCTGCGCGCCGAATCGCCGATGATGTTCATGCCCCACCTGGACGAATGCCAGATCCTGGACCGCGAAGCCGGCAGCTTCGGCCGCCGCCTGCGCTACGGCGAACTGGTGATCGAAGACCGCGTGCACCTGACCCCGCTGCAGGAAGTGCGAGTCGAGGTCCCGCCCCAGGGCGAGATCGCCGCCTCCAGCCTGCGCATGATCATCGAGTCGCCGACCAACGCCATGCTGCTGGTGCGCTTCTGCTACGACGACGGCACCGGCGAACACACGGACGAGGCCAACGCGATGTATGACGAGTTCAAGAAGTCGGCTTACCAGGAGGCGGACATCGATACGGTGCGGATCCTGCGCCAGCTGGCGGCGGAGGGGAAGCTGGATGCGAGTTTGTTGAACTGAATACCTGTTCGCCAGCAGATTCAATTGGTTGATCGACAGTTAGCTGTGAGACCGTCATACGCGCCAGTGGCGCGTATGACGGTTTTACAGCTAGTGGCAAGATATTAGGTCCCCGGCTCCGAGTCGGCCGCATCCGTATCGCTCTCGCCCTCGGTCAGGCAATGCGCCAGGTCGCGCAGCGCCGTGCGCACGCCCTCCTCGATCACCGGGTGATAGAAGGGCATCTCCAGCATCTGGTCCACCGTCAGCCGCATCTGCGCCGCCCAGGACAGGGTATGCGCCAGGTGCTCCGCGCGCGGTCCGATCATCTCGGCGCCCAGGAACAGCCGGGTGCCGTATTCCCCGTACACCCTCAGCAAGCCCTTGTTCTGCAACATGACCCGGCTGCGGCCCTGGTTCTCGAAGGACACCTTGCCGATCGCGAACTTGCGCCGCCCGCCTTCGCACAGCGTGCGGTAGTTCTTGCCGAGGGTGGCGATGTTCGGTTCGGTGAAGGCCACCGCGATCGGGGTGCGGCGCAGGCCCGGGCGCACGTCCGGATAGCGGCCCGCGTTGTCGCCCGCGATCTTGCCGTGGTCGGCGGCGTCGTGCAGCAGCGGACGCTCGTTATTGGCGTCGCCGGCGATGAAGATGTGGCTGTTCCCGCACTGCATGGTGCGCGCATCGAAATGGGGAATGCCGTCCTCGCCGCGTTCCAGGCCGGTGTGCTCCAGCCCGATGTCGTGCACGTTCGGCGTGCGCCCGGCCGCCATCAGGACGTACTGGAAGCGCTCCGTGTTTTCCTTGCCCATGGCGTCGCTGACCGTGAGCGCGACCTCGTCGCCCTCCTGCACCGCGCGCACCACCTTGGACTGGAACTGGATGTCGAGTTCCTCGTTCAGCACCCGCCCCGCCGCGCGCAGCACTTCGGGGTCGGTGATGTGCGCGATGCTGCCGCCGCGCGCATAGAACTTCACGCGCACCCCGAGGCGGTGCAGGGCCTGGCCCAGTTCCAGGCCGATCACGCCGGTGCCGATCACGGCCACCGAGCGTGGCAGGTCGTCCCAATAGAACACGTCGTCGCTGGTGACGATCCCCGGCCCCACGTTCTCGAGCTGCGGCAGGCGCAGCGGCGTCGAACCGGTGGCGATCACGATGCGCGCGGCATGGATCTCGGTGTGCCCGTCGACCACCAGGGTGCGCGGCCCGGTGAAACGGGCGTGGCCGCGCAGCTTGTCCTCGTCGGGAATATTGTCCACGCCTTCCAGCACGAAGCCCACGAAGCGGTCGCGCTCGCGCTTGACGCGCTCCATCACGGCCGGACCGTCGATGCGCACCTCGCCCGCATGCACGCCGAAGGGGCCGGAATGCTGCATCGCGTGCGCCGCCTCGCTGGCCGCGATCAGGAGCTTGCTCGGCATGCAGCCCACGCGGGCGCAGGTGGTGCCGTACACCCCGCTTTCGATCACCACGGTGCGCGCGCCTTGCGCCTTCGCCGCCCGGTAGGCCGTCATGCCGGCGGTGCCGGTGCCGATGACGGCGACATCCACGTCCAGTTTGTTCATCTGCTCTGCTCTCCATCGATGCGCCTGATCGGCATGACGATACGCTATTTTCGGCAAGCCAGCAGGAGGAGTGCCCGGGTCCCGCGCGCCAACGCGGGTTACAGCAGGCCCGAAGTATCCGACCGGGAATATGGGCTGTCGACCTTGGGCGGCAGCCTGAAGTCGATCTTGCGCAAGCCGCTGTCCTTTACGCTAATGCGGCTGACGTCGGCGAGGGGATACTCGCTGATCTTCCTCGCGTGTTCGTCATAGACGACCATCCACTCGCGGGTTCTCATCAGGAGATACGCATCCAGCACGCGCGGATCCTTGTCGCCGTTTTTCAGTTCCAGGCTGACGTGGATGCCTCCCCCGTAGCCGGTCTTACGCAGCTGCCTGGCATAATCGTCCGCGGGGAGGACGGTGAGACCGATCGTGACGTAGTAAAGGATGACGATCGCCGCCGCGCCGGCGAAGGACAGGGCGGGACGCCAAATCATCAGGAGCAGGGTGACCGAAATCATGAAGGCCAGGATCCAGATCGAGATGACGGCGTCGACTTCGATCTGGCGGGAGAAGGCGGCAAAATTTCTCCCGGCCCAATGGAAAGCGGTATGGATGAGGGTTGCCAGCAGCAGGCTGACGAACACGGCCAGCAGGATCGTACGGCGGAACGAAAGGGCCCGGTAGGTATCGATCAGGCTGTCGCGCTCTTCCTTGGAGACGTATTTGATGTACGCGAAGAACAGCTTGACGATCACACTGATGGCGACCGCCAGGATGACACCCAGCACCACCAGGCCTGAACTTGCAGCGGTAACGACGGGCCCGACAAAATCCACCCCTTCGAAAGCGGGCCTGAATCCATAGGTCATCGCGTAGTGGTACGCCGCATTCTCGGTCAAGAACGTCAACACGCCCCCGCCAGTCACGATGCTGATGACGGCGCCCGCCAGCATTTTCAATGGCCAGGCCACTGCTCCTGCTGAACGTACGAGCGAATAGAAGCGTTCCCGGTAGTTATCCATTGAATCCAAGTGATATGGCATGGAGAGAAGATACCACCGGAGCCCATGCCCGGCGCAAGTCCCGACGCATCCCGCGCATTCAAATATCCAGCGGATCGACCTCGAGCGACCACTTGACGCGCGACTTCATGGCGCGCAGCAGCTCCACCCATTCGCGCAGGAAGGCCTGCAGGGCGGGCCGCGACGGGGATTCGACCAGGAGCTGGGCGCGATCGACGTTGTACACCCGTGTCATGGTCATGGGGATTGGATCGTTGATCATGATGCTGCTGGAGGGCAGGCAGTCGCGCGCCTGTTCCAGGAAGGCGATCGCGGTGGCCAGCTCGCGCGCCTCGGCGCGCAGCAGGGCCTGGTACATGAAGGGCGGCAGTCCGGCTTCGCGGCGCTCGGCCAGCTGGATGCCGGCAAAGCGCTCGTAGTCGTGGCGGACCAGGGCGCCGTACAGCGGGTGGGTGGCGTAGCGGGTCTGGACCAGCACGTCGGAAGACGCGCCGCCCGCGCGCCCGGCCCGGCCCGCCACCTGCATCAGCTGGGCGAACAGGCGCTCGGCGGCCCGGTAGTCCTGCGAGAACAGGGCGGTGTCCGGGTTCAGGATGCCGACCAGGGTCAGGTTCTTGAAATCGTGGCCCTTGGCGACCATTTGCGTGCCGATCAGGATGTCGACCTCGCCCCGGTGCACGGTGTCGAAGGCTTCCTGGGCGCTGCCCTTGCGGCGGGTGGAGTCGGCGTCGATGCGCAGCACGCGCGCTTCGGGGAACATGGCCTGCAGGCCTTCCTCGATGCGCTGGGTGCCGCGCCCCAGCGGCTGCAGGTCGACGTTGCCGCAGGTGGGGCAATGGCGCGGGATGCGCAGCTCCAGGCTGCAGTGGTGGCAGCGCAAGCGGTGTTCCAGCTTGTGCAGCACCATGAAGGACGTGCAGCGGGTGCAGTTGCTGATCCAGCCGCAGGCGTCGCAGGAGATCACGGGCGCGTAGCCGCGCCGGTTCAGGAACAGCAGCGACTGTTCGCCGCGCTCCAGGCGCGCGCGCAGCGCCGTCATCAGCTCGCCGGTCAGGCCGTCGCGCGGGCGGTCGCGCTCCAGGTCGACCAGGCGCACGCGCGGCAGCACGGCGTCGCGCACGGCGCGCTCGCGCAGCTCCAGCCTTGTGTAGCGCCCGGACTGGGCGTGGTGCCAGGTCTCCAGCGAGGGCGTGGCCGACCCCAGTACGATGGGAATGCCCAGCTGGCGGGCGCGCCACACGGCCAGGTCGCGCGCCGAGTAGCGCAGGCCTTCCTGCTGTTTATACGAGGGGTCGTGTTCCTCGTCGATGACGATCAGCTTGAGCTTCGGCAGCGAAGCCAGGATCGCCAGCCGGGTGCCGAGCACGATCCGCGCATGGCCCTGGTGGGCGGCCAGCCAGTGCAGCATGCGCTCGCCTTCCGACAGGCTGCTGTGCAGGGTGGCCAGCAGCGCGCCCGGAAAGCGCGCGCGGATATTCCCTTCCAGCTGGGGCGTCAGGTTGATCTCGGGGACCAGGATCAGGATCTGGGCCTCGGGATCGCGCGCCAGCACCTGGGCGCAAGCCTGCAGGTAGACCTCGGTCTTGCCGCTGCCGGTGACGCCCCACAGCAGCAAGGGTGCGAAGCCCTGGGCCTGGCCGATGGCGGCGGCGGCTTCCTGCTGGGCGGGGTTCAGCACCGGCATGCCGGCGGCGCCGACATCCTGGGCGGTATCGAGCTTGGCCAGTTTTTTCAGCGCACGGTCCAGCGCCACGGTCTTGGGCACGCGCAGGTTCTTGGGCAGCCCGGGCAAGGCCACTTCGCCGATCGGGCGCTGGTAGTAGTCGGCGGCGAAGCGCGCCAGGGCGATCCAGCGCTCGGGCAACGGCGACAGCTGGCTGCGCACCGCCAGCGCATCCTTGAGCTTTTCCGGCGGCACATCGGACTCGTGCTTGACGCCGACGATCAGGCCGACCACCTCGCGGTGCGCGAAGGGCACCAGCACGAGTTGGCCGGCCAGCGGGCCGGCCGCCGGATCTTCTCCTGGCGGGCAAACCCAGCGGTAATCGAAGCTGCTGTTGAGCGGCGTGTCGAGCACGACTTCAAGGATGCATTCAGCCAACGGGAACCCTGTGCAAAACTGTGGAAAACTTTGTGAATAGCGTGGTACTTGACCCCGTTAAAGGTTTACGTTAAATCAAGCCCAATCTGAAAATTCTTCGAGTCAATTATATTTTTCTTTTTAAATTCAAGCACTTAGATATATGCCGCCAGACCTGTTGACAAACTTGGCTGGAACGGCGTTGTTGTGCATAAGTAGGGATGTCTTGGTGGAAAACTCGCTGCGTTGCATCAAAAACTTCACGCTTTACTTGAAGATCGGCGCTAAGTCCCGGTAAACGAAGCACTTTTCTCCACATTTCCGGCCCCTGTGAATAACTTTGTGAACAATGGGGCGAAATGTGACGAATTCTCTGGAACAAGCTTGTGGTGGTTCGGGTACGGCGCCGGTCGGGCAGTCGAAAAAGCCTTATAAATCATCGCCTTGCATTCTCTCGACCGGCTTAGAGATGTCCACAGGAATTTTTGCCCGGTTTAGCGAAGTTGTGAACAAGTAGGACTTCGCAGCGCCAACCCAGGCAGGAATTCCGGAAACTGTCAACCGAAGTGTCACCCACCTGCGCGCTGGCGGCGGCTGAAGCTATGTACGGCCTCGACCATGGCGCTGACCGATTCCGGCGGCGTGAACTGCGAAATACCGTGCCCCAGGTTGAACACGTGGCCGTGACCGTTCGAGGGCGTGCCATAGGCGCCCAGCGAGCGCTCCACCTCGGCGCGGATCTGCTCCGGCGCCGCGAACAGGATGGCCGGGTCGAGGTTGCCCTGCAGCGCCACGCGGTCGCCCACGAGGGCGCGCGCGCGGCCCAGGTTGACGGTCCAGTCCAGGCCCAGGGCGTCGGCGCCGATATCCGCCATCTCGTCCAGCCACAGCCCACCGCCCTTGGTGAACACGATCGCCGGGATGCGCACGCCGTCCTTTTCGCGCTGCAGCTGCGCCACCACCTGCCGCATGTAGCGCAGCGAGAATTCCTGGTAGGCGCCGTCGGCCAGCGCGCCGCCCCAGGAATCGAAGATCATCACAGCCTGGGCGCCGGCGTCGATCTGGGCGTTCAGGTACTGGGCCACGGCGCGCGCATTGATGTCCAGGATGCGGTGCATCAGGTCCGGACGGCCGTACAGCATTTTCTTAATGGTGTGGAATTCGCGCGAGCCCTGGCCTTCGACCATGTAGCAGGCCAGGGTCCAGGGGCTGCCCGAGAAGCCGATCAGGGGCACGCGGCCATTCAGGGCGGTGCGGATCTGGGTCACGGCCTCGAATACATAGTCGAGCAAGGCCATGTCCGGCACTTCCAGGGCCATCACCTGCTCTTCGCTGCGCAGCGGGCGCTCGAACTTGGGCCCCTCGCCGTCGGCGAAATACAGGCCCAGGCCCATCGCGTCCGGCACGGTCAGGATGTCGGAGAACAGGATCGAGGCGTCCAGCGGAAAGCGGTCGAGCGGCTGCAGGGTGACTTCGGTGGCGAAATCCGGATTCTTGGCCAGGCCCAGGAAGGAGCCGGCCTGCTGCCGCGTGGCGCGGTATTCCGGCAGGTAGCGGCCAGCCTGGCGCATCAGCCACACGGGGGTGTAGTCGGTCGGCTGGCGCAGCAGCGCACGCAGGAAAGTGTCATTCTGGAGCGGGGCAAATTGTGGCATGACTGGCAATCCGGATCGAAGTCAAACGCCTATTATCGCATCCTCCGGGCGCACCGCAGCCGCCCATCGCATCGGGCACGCGTCGGGCAGACATCGGGCACGCATTTAGCAATTTATAATGCCATTCCACCCAGCGAAGGACTCCGCCATGACCGTTGCCACCAGCAAACAAACCGCGCCCTGCGGCGCCTGGATCTCGCCGATCACTGCGGCCACCGTCGCCGCCGGCGCCACCCCGCTATCCCAGCTGGCGCTCGACGGCGGCAGCGTCTACTGGCTGGAAGGCCGGGCCAGCGAAGCCGGCCGTTCGACCCTGATGGGCGGGCGCCAGGCCTGCACGGCCAAGGCCGAGCTGACGCCCCTGCCCTTCAATGTGCGCAGCCGGGTGCACGAATACGGCGGCGGCGCCTATGCGGTGGCCGGCGGCCAGGTGTTCTTCTCGCACCATGGCGACAACCGCCTGTACCGCGTGGACCAGGACGGCCAGCCGGCCGCCCTCACGCCGGACGGCGAGCGCCGCTACGCCGACTTCGTCGTCGATGCGCCGCGCCGGCGCCTGGTCGGCATCCGCGAAGACCATTCCGCCGCCGCCCCCTACCCCGACAACACGGTGTGCGCCATCGGCTTCGACGGCAGCGAAACCGTGCTGGTTGACGGCAACGATTTCTACGCCGCGCCGCGCCTGTCGCCGGACGGCGCCCAGCTGGCCTGGCTGTGCTGGGATCATCCGCGCATGCCCTGGGAAGGCACGGAACTCTGGCTGGCCGACGTCGCCGCCGACGGCAGCCTGGTGAACGGCCGCCTGGTCGCGGGCGGCGCCGAGGAATCGATCTGCCAGCCCGAATGGTCGCCCGACGGCGTGCTGCACTTCGTGTCCGACCGCAGCGGCTGGTGGAACCTGTACCGCTACGACCACGGGGTGGTGCACGCGCTGTGCCCGCGCGAGGCGGAGTTCGGCGGGCCGCAATGGACCTTCGGCGGTTCGCTGTACGGTTTTTCGTCCGCCGGCGAGATCGTCTGCGCCTATATCGAGGCGGGCGTAAGCCGGGTGGCGCGCCTGTCGCTGCGCGACGGCACGCTGAGCGCCATCGACACGCCCTACCAGGAAATCCGCGAGCTGCGCGTCGAGGGTTCGACCCTGGCGGTGCTGGGCGGCGCGCCCACGGTGGCGCTGGAACTGGCCTGCATCGACCTGGACAGCGGCCGGCGCGAGGTGCTGGCGCACTCGATCGGGCAATTGCCGGACGCGGGCTACCTGTCCGTCCCCCAGGCCATCAGCTATCCGAGCGCGAACGGACGCACGTCCCACGCCTTCCATTACCCGCCCTGCAATCCGGACTACGCGCCGCTGGCGGGCGAACTGCCGCCCCTGATTGTGATCGGCCACGGCGGCCCGACCGGCATGGCCGCCTCCACCCTGAAACTGGCGACCCAGTTCTGGACCAGCCGCGGCTTCGCCGTGCTGGACGTGAACTACGGCGGCAGCACCGGCTTCGGCCGCGCCTACCGCGACCTGCTCAAAGGCCAGTGGGGCGTGGTCGACGTCGAGGATTGCGTGGCCGGCGCGCGCCACCTGGCGCAGCAGGGCCTGGTCGATCCGGAGCGCCTGCTCATCCGCGGCAGCAGCGCCGGCGGCCTGACGGTGCTCAGCGCCCTCGCCTTCCACGACGTGTTCAAGGCCGGCGCCTGCTACTACGGCGTGTCCGACCTCAAGGGCCTGGACGCCGACTCGCACAAGTTCGAGTCGCACTACAACCAGTACCTGGTCGCCCCGCCAGAGCGCGCCGACGCCGTCTACCGCGAACGCTCGCCGATCCACCACACCGACAAGCTGCGCCACCCGATGATTTTCTTCCAGGGCCTGGACGACAAGGTGGTGCCGCCGCAGCAGTCCGAAAGCATGGTCGAAGCGCTGCGCGCACGCCGCCTGCCGGTGGCCTACCTGACGCTCGAGGGCGAAGGACACGGCTTCAGGAAGGCTGAAAGCGTCGTGCGCACCCTGGAAGCGGAGCTATGCTTCTACCTGCGCGTGTTCGGCGTGCCGGTACCGGCCGGCTTGGCGCCGGTGGCGATCGAGAACCTCGGAGACGCATGATCCCGAGCGAGCTGCACGAGCGCCTGGCTGCCTGCGAAGCCGAAGAATTCCTGGTCCTGGTCCTGCTGGCGGTGGCCGGCGAACCCATGGGCCGCCAGCGCATCCTGGAACACATGATGGCGGCCGGGATCCCGCTGCCGCCCGAGCAGTGGGCCGCCGAGCTGGCGCGCCTGCGCGGCCTGGGCCTGCTGGTGGACGTGGGCGAGCGCGGCGTGGCGATCGCGCCCGAGGCGTCCTGGCCGGTGCTCGACCGCGCGCTCGACGAGGGCCAGTTCGGCCGCGCGGCGGCCGCCTACGCGCAGGCCACGCCGGTGCGCCGCGACTGGCAGGGCCACCTCATGCTGCGCAGCTACCGCCAGGGCCTGGCCCTGCTGCGCATCGCCCTGCTCTCCGGCGAGGACAGCGAGGTCGTAACGCCGGTGCTGGACGCCTGCCTGCGCTGTCACGAAGCCAACTACCTGCACCCGCTGGCCGAGGTCTGCGCCCGGCCCGCGTTCCAGCCCGCGATCATGGGACGCATCCACCGCAACGTGCGCGACGGCGTGCTGGCGGTGCTGGTCATGCACTGCCAGCGCGAGCCGCTGGCGGCGCCGGCCATCCGCGCCGCCGCCGAGCGCCAGGCGGCCGCCGGCGAACCCTCGGCGGCCCTGCGCCTGGCGCTGGCCGAGCATTTCATCCTATGCGGCCGGATGGACGACGCGCTTGCCCTGCTGGACGAAGCGGCGGATTCGCCCGCCCTGTTCCTGCGCAGCGTGATCGCCCTGCTGCGCGACGACCTCGACGCCGGCCTGCAAGGCGCCGAGGCGGCGCTCAAGCTGCTGCGGCGCGAGACCGGCAAGCGCAAGGCCACCTTCGGCGGCCTGGGCGCCCACCTCTACCTGGCCGCCCTGATGCGCAGCACCCTGCCGGCGCACCAGAAGCAGCTCGACGCCTGGCTGGAAGTCGTCACCCGCGCCGTGCAGCGTCCCGACAATGCGGTGCTGTTCCAGCTCAGCATGCTGCGCGAGATCCGGCGCGGCACGGTCGACGCCGAGGTGCTGGCCTCGCGCAACTGGGAGCTGTCGCTCGAACCTTTCCTGTTCCGCGCCCTGATGCACCACTGGCTCGGCCTGCAGCAGCTGGCGGGCAAGCGCGCCCAGCTCGAAGAGATGCTGGAGCAGTCCGAGCGCGCCGGCTTCGACTTCATCTCGGCCCAGCTGGCCGGCCTGCTCGGGCAGCTCGGCTACGTCGGTCATGAACAGCGCGCCGGCGAGTTGCGGCGCCGACACCGCTTCGGCGACCTGGCGCACTGGTTCGAACGCGAGGAAGCCTGGGAGCGCCAGCTCAACGCCCTGATCAATCTGCAGCCGGCGGTGAATGCCGAAGTGGTCCGTGAATCGCGCCTGGTCTGGATGATCCGCTACGACCCGCACCTGGGTGTGCAGGAGATCGAACCGCGCGAGCAGAAGCGCGACGCGCAAGGCGGCTGGACCCGCGGCCGCGCGGTGGGGCTCAAGCGCCTGGCCGAGGAAGGCGTGGAACTCGACTTCCTGACGGCCCAGGACCTGCAAGCCGTGAACGCGATTGCCGGCCGGCGCTACTACGGCAGCAGCAGCGTGCGTTTCGAGCTCGAACTGGGCAAGGCCCTGGCCGTGCTGGTCGGCCATCCGCTGCTGTTCTGGATGGATGCGCCCGGCACGCGGGTGGAACTGCTGCCGGGCGAGCCGGAACTGCTGGTGAAGGCGCGCGCCGGCACGGTCCTGATCGCGCTCCAGCCCTCGTTGGAAGACCAGGACGGCGACGTGGTCGTCACGCGCGAGACCCCGACCCGCCTGCGCCTGGTGCACATCAAGGAAGAACACCGCCGCATCGCCGCCATCCTGGGCGAGGGCCTGGAAGTGCCGCTGGCGGCGGAACGGCGCGTGCTGCGCGCGATCAGCGCCATTTCGGCCATCGTCACCGTGCAGTCCGACATCGGTTCCAGCCCCGGCGACATCGAGCAAGTCGCGGCCGACCCGCGCCTGCACGTCCACCTGCGGCCCTACCAGCAGGGCATGCGCATGCAGCTGCTGGTGCGCCCGCTGCCGGACGCCGGCGCCTATTACGCGCCGGGCGAAGGCGCGGAAAACGTGATCGCCGATGTCGCGGGCATCCGTACCGAAGCCAGGCGCAACCTGAACGCCGAGCGCGAGGCCGAGCGCCAGCTGATTGGCGCCTGCCAGGCGCTGGAGCACGCCGAGCTTGACCACGGCGAATGGCTGCTCGGCCAGCCCCTGCAGTGCCTGGAGCTGGTCGACCAGCTGCGCGGGCGCGATCCCGCCGGCGTGGTCGTGGCCTGGCCCGAGGGGGAGAAATTCCGTGTTTCCAAAAAGGCCACGACCAAGTCGGTACGTCTCCAGATCCGGCGCGACCGCGACTGGTTCGCCGCCAGCGGCGAGGTGGTGATCGACGAACAGCGCGTGATGGACCTGCGCGCCCTGCTGGAGCGCCTGCGCGAAGGCGGCAGCCGCTTCGTGGCCCTGGGCGACAACGAATACCTGGCCCTGAGCGACGAGCTGCACCGGCGCCTGACCGAACTCTTTTCCTATGGCGAGCTGCAGGGCGACGGCGTGCGCCTGCATGCGCTGGCCAGCTTCTCGCTCGAGGAACTGGCGCGCGAAGCCGGCCGCGCCGAGACCGACGAGGCCTGGCGCGCCCACCTGGCGCGCATCGCCGCGACCGAGGCCTATACGCCGCCACTTCCCTCGACCCTGCAGGCCGAGCTGCGCGATTACCAGCGCGAGGGCTTCGAATGGCTGGGACGCCTGGCCCACTGGGGCGTGGGCGCCTGCCTGGCCGACGACATGGGCCTGGGCAAGACCCTGCAGGCCCTGGCCCTGCTGCTGACCCGCGCCCCGAACGGCCCGGCCCTGGTGGTGGCGCCGACCTCGGTGTGCCTGAACTGGATCGCCGAAGCCCAGCGCTTCGCGCCGACCCTCAAGCTGAAGCTGTTCGGCCCCGGCGACCGGAGCGCGATGGTGAACGAGGCCGGTCCCTTCGACGTGATCGTGAGCAGCTACGGCCTGCTGCAGCTGGAAGCGCCGCTGTTTACGGGCCGCCGCTGGCACAGCATCGTGCTGGACGAAGCCCAGGCGGTGAAGAACATGCACACCAAGCGCTCGCAGGCCGTGATGGCGCTGCAGGGCGACTTCCGCATGGCGGCCACCGGCACGCCGCTGGAAAACCACCTGGGCGAGCTGTGGAACCTGTTCCGCTTCATCAATCCGGGCTTGCTGGGCAGCGCCGACCAGTTCCAGCTGCGCTTCGCCGGCCCCATCGAAAAGGCCCAGGGATCAGCTAAAGACCGACGCGCCGAGGCGGGCGCGCGCGCTCGCCTGCGGAGATTGACGGCGCCCTTCATCCTGCGCCGCACCAAGGCGCAAGTGCTGACCGAACTGCCGCCCCGCACCGAGATCGTGCTGCCGGTGGAGCTGACGGCGGAAGAAAGCTCGCTCTACGAATCGCTGCGGCGCGAGGCGCTCGACACCCTGGCCGCGCTGGAAGCGCCCGAAAGCCAGAAGTCGATCGCGATCCTGGCCGAGATGATGCGGCTGCGCCGCGCGGTCTGCAATCCGGAGCTGGTGGCGCCCGGCGCCGGCATCGCCAGCAGCAAGCTGGCCGCCTTTGCCCGCCTGACGGACGACCTGCTGGAGAACCGCCACAAGGTGCTGGTGTTCAGCCAGTTCGTCGACCACCTGAGCCTGATCCGCCAGTACCTGGATAAAAAGGGCATCCCCTACCAGTACCTGGACGGCTCCACCCCCATCCACGAGCGCAAGCGCCGTGTCGACGCCTTCCAGGCCGGCGAGGGCGAGCTGTTCCTGATCAGCCTGAAGGCGGGCGGGGTCGGCATCAACCTGACGGCGGCCGACTACGTGATCCACATGGACCCGTGGTGGAACCCGGCGGTGGAAGACCAGGCCTCGGACCGCGCCCACCGCATGGGGCAGCAGCGGCCGGTGACCATCTACCGCCTGGTCGCGCGCGGCACTATCGAGGAAGGCATCGTGGAGCTGCACCATCACAAGCGCGACCTGGCCGACAGCCTGCTCGAAGGGACCGAGATGGCGGCGCGCATGTCGCCGGGGGACATGCTGGAGATGCTGCGCACGGGGCTGGGCCCGATCGCCCGGTAGGGTTGGCGGCTATGCCCGCCGAGGCGGCGGCCGGCGCTCCGGTGATCGTTACGGGCGCCGC